>DASYCS010000038.1:0-11115 GCA_036500025.1 Mesorhizobium sp.
GACCAGCTTGACGGCGCCTATTCGTTCGAAGCGCCCTCGAAACTTGTCGAAGCCGAGTTCAACAACATCTGGGCGCAGGTCAACCGCGATCTGGAGCAGGCCGGCCGCACCTTTGCCGACGAGGAAACGACGGAAGAAGAAGCCCGCGCCGAATATCTGCGCCTCGCCGAGCGCCGCGTGCGCCTCGGCCTGGTTCTGGCGGAGATCGGCGAGAAGGCCGGCGTCACCGTTTCCGACGATGAATTGCAGCGCGGCCTGTTCGAGCAGGTGCGCCGCTTCCCCGGCGACCAGCAGCAGCAGGTGTTCGAGTTCTACCGCAGCAACCCGGAAGCCGTGAATACGCTGCGCGCGCCGATGTTCGAGGAAAAGGTGGTCGACCACCTGCTCGGCCAGGTCTCCGTCACCGACAAAAAGGTGTCGAAGGAAGAGCTGATGGCTGACGACGATGAAGTCGAGACCAAGGCCAAGCCGGCCAAGAAAGCCGCCAAGAAGACCGAAGCCAAGGCCGACGACGAAGCCGGCGCCGACGAGACGAAAAAGAAGGCTGCGCCGAAGAAGAAGGCTGCCGCCAAGGACGCCGAATAAGTTTACGGCATCAGCGGGCGCAAGCCGCGCCGTTTTTTGACTGTACTTGAAACCCCGCCTTTCCGGCGGGGTTTTGTTTTTATCAGTTCGGTTGCTGCGCCGGCATCGCCTCTTGCCGCGAATCAGCCGCTCGGTTAGGTCAAACCCATGGGAAAAGGGCTTTTGCCGCCGCACAGCGGCGGTGGCGATCATATTGAGCCGGTCGATCTGAAGAAGGCGCTCGAAGAGCGCTATCTGGCCTATGCGCTGTCGACCATCATGAACCGGGCGCTGCCCGATGTGCGCGACGGGCTGAAGCCGGTGCACCGCCGCATCATGCACGCCATGCGGCTGCTGCGGCTCAACCCCGAGCAGGGCTTCGCCAAATGCGCGCGCATCGTCGGCGAAGTGATGGGCAAGTTCCATCCGCATGGCGACCAGTCCATCTACGACGCGCTGGTGCGTCTGGCGCAGAGTTTCTCAATGCGCTACCCGCTGGTCGACGGGCAGGGCAATTTCGGCAATATCGACGGCGATAACGCCGCCGCCATGCGCTACACCGAAGCGCGCATGACCGAAGTGGCGACGCTGGTGCTCGAAGGCATCACCGAGGACGCCGTCGATTTCCGCCCGACCTACAACGAGGAAGACGAGGAACCGGTCGTCCTGCCGGGCGCCTTTCCAAACCTGCTCGCCAACGGCTCGTCCGGCATCGCGGTAGGCATGGCGACGTCGATACCGCCGCATAATGCCGCCGAGCTTTGCGACGCCGCGCTGCATCTGATCGAGTACCCGGATGCGCCGGTGGCCAGGCTGATGGAGTTCGTGCAGGGGCCGGACTTCCCGACCGGCGGCATCGTCGTCGATAGCCGCGCCTCCATCCTCGACGCCTATGAGACGGGACGCGGCGGGTTTCGCGTCCGCGCAAAGTGGGAGCAGGAGGACCAGGGCCGGGGCACCTGGACCATCGTCGTCACCGAGATACCCTATGGCGTGCAGAAGGCGCGGCTGATCGAGAAGGCGGCCGAGCTTCTGATCGCGCGCAAGCTGCCGCTGCTGGAAGACATTCGCGACGAAAGCGCCGAGGATGTCCGCATCGTGCTGGTGCCCAAAAGCCGCTCCGTCGATCCGGGCCTGCTGATGGAATCGTTGTTCAAGCTGACCGAACTTGAAAGCCGCTTCCCGCTCAACATGAACGTGCTGTCGCGCGGCAAGGTGCCGAACGTGCTGTCGCTGCGGGGCGTGCTCAAGGAATGGCTGGAGCACCGCCGCGAGGTGCTGCTGCGCCGCTCGCGCCACCGGCTTGCCGAGATCGAGCGGCGGCTGGAAATCCTGGCCGGCTATCTCATCGCTTATCTCAACATCGACGAGGTGATCCGCATCATCCGCGAAGAGGACGAGCCGAAGCAAGTCATGATGGCCCGCTGGTCGCTTACCGACACGCAGGCGGAAGCCATCTTGAACATGCGCCTGCGCGCGCTGCGCAAGCTGGAAGAATTCGAAATCCGCAAGGAATTCGACGGGCTGTCGGCCGAAAAAAGCCAGATCGAGGCGCTGCTTGCGTCCGAGACGAAGCAGTGGGCGACGATCCGCTGGGAAATCGCCAAGGTCCGCGAGCAATACGGCCCCGAAACCGAGATCGGCCGCCGCCGCACGCAATTCGCCGACGCGCCGGAGCATAATCTGGACGACATCGCGCATGCGATGATCGAGCGCGAGCCGGTTACGGTCGTCGTCTCGCAAAAGGGCTGGCTGCGGGCCATGAAGGGGCACCTGTCGGATTATTCGACGCTCACCTTCAAGGAGGGCGACAGCCTGAAGATCGCCTTCCATGCGCAGACCACCGACAAGGTGCTGCTGCTGACCACCGGCGGCAAGTTCTACACCATCGGCGCGGACCGGCTTCCGGGCGGGCGCGGCCATGGCGAACCGGTCCGCATCATCGTCGATATGGAAAACGACCAGGATATCGTCACCGCCTTCGTGCATGAACCGAAGCGCAGGCTGCTGCTGGTATCGCAGCAGGGCTATGGCTTCGTCGTGCCGGAGGAGGAAGTCGTCGCCAACACCCGCAAGGGCCGGCAGGTGATGAACGTCAAGGCGCCGGACGAGGCCAAGATGTGCCTGTTCGTCACGGGCGATCAGGTCGCCATCGTCGGCATCAATCGCAAGCTGCTGGTCTTTGCGCTTTCGGAAATTCCGGAAATGACGCGCGGCAAGGGCGTGCGGCTACAGAAATACAAGGATGGCGGCGTGCTGGACGCCAAGACCTTTGAACTGGAACAAGGCCTGTCGTGGCAGGACTCGGCTGATCGCACCTTCGTCAAGACCAGGGACGAACTGGTCGAATGGATCGGCGCACGCGCCTCGGCCGGGCGCATGGTGCCGAAAGGCTTCCCGCGCACCGGCAAGTTCGGCTGAGGCCTCGATTGGCGGTTGCCGTCGGCCGTTTGGCATCCAGTCACGTTTGTTGCACTATTCGCCGATAGTGTAGGCAAAGGCGGCTTTCGAAGATCGGAGCCGGCGTCGACAATCGGGGTGCAAGGCGTTTGAAGGAACCCGTAACCAGCAGGCCGCCCAAGCAACAGCGCCTTTTCGGCGTGGCGGCGCCCTTGCGTTCGGCGGTCATTCCGCCGCTGTCGGCCGCGCGCTGGCTGCTGGTGCTGGTGTTTGCGGCGGGCGTCTACTTCTTCCACGGCTTTCTGGTGCCGGTGCTGGCGGCGCTGGTCATCGCCTTTGCCAGTTGGCCGCTTTATCGGCGTCTGCTCGACGCCGTCGGCGGCAGCCGCACGATTGCGGCGACGCTGGCCATCCTGTTCATCCTGGCATTCCTGGTCGTGCCGATTTCGCTGGCCGGCAGCTATGCCATCCACGAGCTGCGCGAGTGGGTGACATGGGCGATCGAGACCAACCGCAACGGCGCGCCCACCCCGCACTGGATCGCCACCTTGCCGGTTATCGGTCCATGGCTGAACGGCCAGTGGATGGAAAACATCAACCATCCAGGCGGCGTCGGCGAACTCATCCAACTAGTCAGCGGCGCCAATATCGGCAGCATCTACCGTGGGCTGCTGGCCGCCGGCGGCTCTGCCTTCGGCCTGCTGCTGACCATGCTTTTCATGCTGATCGCCCTGTTCTTCGCCTATCGCGACGGCGAAGCGTTCGCCGCGCAGGTGGATCGCCTTGGCGAGCGCATCCTGCCGCTGCGCTGGGAGAGGATTTCACGCATCGTCCCGGCGACGATTTCATCGACGGTGACGGGCATGACCATCATCGCCATCGGCGAGGGCCTGGTTCTTGGCATCGCCTATTGGCTGGCCGGCGTGCCGTCGCCGGTCACGCTTGGCGCTCTCACCGGCATCATGGCGCTCATACCGGGCGGCGCGCCGCTCTCCTTCACGCTGGTGTCGATCTACCTGGCCGCCAGCGGCTCGATGTTCGCGGGTGCGGCGCTTTTCATCTGGGGTGCGGTCGAACTTTTCATCGTCGACAAGACGCTGCGTCCAAAACTGGTCGGCGGGCCTATCAAGCTGCCGTTCCTGCCGACCTTCTTCGGGCTTATCGGCGGCGTCAAGACGATGGGTTTTCTCGGCCTGTTCATCGGCCCGGTGCTGATGGCGCTGCTGGTGGCTATCTGGCGCGAATGGCTGCACGAGACGGACCCGCAGGAGTTCGCCACATCGGGCGAAGTGCGGCCGCTGGAGATCGAAGCCGTTCCCGAGGCCGCGCCCGACAGGGTTCAGGCCGGGTGAGGGGCCATCCGGCGTCTGCCCTGGCGCAGCTGCCACGTCGAATGAAAGACCAGCGCGATAATGAGGACAACGCCGCCGATCAGGCTGTTGCGTGACGGCACTTCTGAAAAGACCAGCCACACCCATACCGGCGCAAGCACGGTTTCCAACAGGTAGAACATCGCCACCTCCGGCCCGGCGATATATTTCGGCGCGGTGGCGAGGCAGAAAAACGAAATCGGCATGATGACGGCGCCGTCGAGGATCGCCCATCCGACCGACTCGATCCGGTAGCCCGTATGCCAGACGACGAACATGGCGACGATGCAGGGCATGATCACCCCCATGAGGGCGGCAAAGCCCATGTCCTTGCCGCTGGTTCGCGTTATCGTGATGGCGCTCGAAAGCAAAAGCGCCGTCGATAACGCCATCAGGTCGCCGAAGAGATGGCCGCTGCCGAGCGAACCGCCGACGATGATGCCGACGCCCAGCACCATCGCCGCCATTGTCGCAAAGGTGGCCGGGCCGGGCCGCTCCTTCAGGAAAATCCAGGATAGAAGCGCGGTGAACATCGGGTTGAAGGCCAGAATGAAAACCAGATTGGCCGTCAGCGTATGGAAGACGCCCAGCACGAACGTCACCGCGCCAAGGCCGTAGAGCGCTGAAACCAGAAGGCCGATGCTGCCGGGAATGAGGCGCGGGACCGTCGCCGGCGCGGTTCGCCGCCACACCGCCCAGACAAGCAGCGCCATCAGCAGCGTCGTTCCCGAACGCACCATCAGGATCGACCAGGTTTCGCCCTGCGCCAGCCGGATCAGCGGAATGTCGATGGTAAGGGCCATGCCGCCGGCCGCCGCGATCAACAGGCCTTTGGAATGGTTGGCGCTGGCAGGCATTGCGCTTCGATGCTCCGTTGCATGGTCCAACGCAGCATGGAAGGCGGCCGGTTGTTCAGGTGCCTTCTATGTACCGCTCCCAGCCCTTCGGGCCAAGGTGCTCCTGAGGCATGAAGCGCATCTTATAATTCATCTTGCGCGAGCCGTTGACCCAGTAGCCGAGATAGACGTGCGGCAAGCCCATCGCCTTGGCGCGGGCGATGTGGTCGAGGATCATGAAGGTGCCCAGCGAGCGGTCGGCAAGCTCGGGGTCGAAATAGGAATAGACCATCGACAGCCCGTCCGCCATCTGGTCGGTCAACGCCACCGCAATCAGTTCGCCCTGGCCCTTGCCGGTGATGAAGGTGTCCGGCCCGCGCCGCCGGTATTCTATCACCTTGGTGTCGACATGCGTGTCCTCCACCATCATGGCATAGTCGAGCACGGTCATGTCCGACATGCCGCCGCGGCGGTGGCGGGCATCGAGATAGGTGCGAAACAGCGAATATTGCTCGGTCGACGGCTCCGCGTCATGCATGGCGCCGACGAGGTCGCCATTGGTCTGCATGACGCGCTTCATATTGCGGCTGGGCGAAAATTCATGGGTGAGGATGCGCACGGAGACGCAGGCGCGGCAGGTCTCGCAGGCCGGCCGGTAGGCGATGTTCTGCGACCGGCGGAAACCGCCTTGCGTCAGGAGGTCGTTCATCTCCGGCGCCCTGTCGCCGACAAGGTGCGTGAACACCTTGCGCTCCAACTGCCCCTCCAGATAGGGGCAAGGTGAAGGCGCCGTCAGGAAGAACTGTGGCGACTGGGTCGGATGTTGCGTCATCGCGCTAAGAAAACACTCCCACGAATCGCTCTACCTTTGGCGCGAGCGGCAAAAAATTCAACAGTATTATGCGGTTCGCACCCGGCGAACGCCCCCATTTTGCGTCCAATTGCTGGGAAACAGGCGCAAAAGGCGTATTCAGCGATAGGTGCGGGTCACCACCGTGCCCAGCAGCAGATCGTGCAAGGTGCGCTTGCGGTCGGAAAAAAGCGTGACCAGAAGCACCAGCGGCGTCAAGATGAAATTGCCGGCCCAGAACAATACGGTGTGCACCACGGCGGTCATTCCGTCGATCGGCCTGCCGTCAAGCCTGTCGAGCCGGATGCCCATCGCCTTCATGCCAACGGTCGCCTGGCCCGAACCGCCAAGCGTGTTCCAGACATAGAGAATGGCGACGGCCGGCACGAGGATGGAAAACAGCATCCAGCCAAGCCCGAGCGTCAGGATGCCGAGCAGGAAAACGAGGATGCCGACCGGAATGGTAAGCGCCGCCACGATCAGGTAATCGAGAACCACCGCGAAGATGCGCCGCGAGCGCACGCCATTATACAGCCAGGCGTCGTCGAACCCGGTCGTCAGGATTTCACCGTCCAGAACGCGTGCGTTCATGTCATTCCTCTGTTTTATGTCCGCTGCATTGTTGGACATCATTTCATGAAATGGTGCGGAGCAGCCGCGGATTCAAGATTTCACGAAGCGGTCCGGTTCGACTGGTTGAATTCACTTTATGCGTAGCGCAGCATGCGGACAGGTCTGGGTGCAGGCGAATCCGATACGTCAGGGGACAAGTAGTTTTATGCAGAATTACGATATGGTGGTGATCGGCAGCGGTCCGTCCGGACGCCGCGCCGCCGTACAATCCGCCAAGCTTGGCAAATCGGTTCTGGTAATCGACAGGGGCAGCAGGCTGGGCGGCGTCTCCGTCCATACCGGCACTATTCCGTCGAAGACGCTGCGCGAAACGGTGCTTAATCTTTCCGGCTGGCGCGAGCGCGGTTTTTACGGGCGCGGCTACCGCGTCAAGCAGGACATCTCCATCGGCGATCTCATCCAGCGCTTGCACAAGACGCTCGATCACGAGGTTGAGGTGTTGCAGCACCAGTTCATGCGCAACAATGTGCGCAGCACGCGCGCCGTCGCCAAGTTCCTTACCGCCAACAGCCTCAGCCTGACGGACGACAATGGAGAAACCAGCGAAATCGGTTTCGACAATGCGCTGATTTCCGTGGGTACCAGGCCGCACCGCCCCGACAGCGTGCCGTTCGACAAGCAGCATGTATTCGACAGCGACGAGATGCTGGGTCTCGACCGGCTGCCGCGCACGCTGACGGTCATTGGCGGCGGCGTCATCGGCGTCGAATATGCGACCATATTTTCGGCGCTCGATGTGCCGGTGACGCTGGTCGAGCCGCGTCATTCCATCCTGGACTTCATCGACCGCGAGATCGTCGATGATTTCATCCACGACATGCGCGACAGGGGCATGTCGATTCGCCTCGGCAGCGCGGTGAAAAGCATCGAGGTCAAGCAGAACGGCGCCGAGGTCACACTGGACGATGGCCGGCTGATCAAGTCGGAGATCGTGCTTTACGCTGCCGGCCGTACTGGCAATGTCGGAACGCTGGGCCTGCACGCGGTCGGGATCGACGTCGATTCGCGCGGCCGCATCAAGGTCGATCACAAGACATTCCAGACTTCGGTGCCGAACATCTATGCCGCCGGCGATGTCATTGGTTTCCCGAGCCTCGCCTCGACCGCCATGGAGCAGGGCAGGGTTGCCGCCTGTCACGCCTTCGGCGTTGCCTTGCCGCCGTCACCGGAGACCTTTCCCTATGGCATTTACGCGGTGCCGGAGATTTCCACGGTCGGCCAGTCTGAGGAAGAGGTGCGCCAGAGCGGCGTCGCCTATGAGGTTGGCGTGGCGCGGTTTCGCGAGACATCGCGGGGCCACATCATGGGCGTCAATTCGGGCTTCCTGAAGCTGATCTTCGCGCTCGACACCCGCCGCCTGCTTGGCGCGCATATCGTCGGCGAAGGCGCGACCGAACTGATCCACATCGGCCAGGCGGTTATCAACCTGGGCGGCACGGTGGACTTTTTCGTCAACAATACCTTCAATTACCCGACGCTTGCCGAAGCCTACAAGATCGCCGGCCTCGATGCCTGGAACCGGATGGGCCACGGCTAGGGAATTTTCACCCTCGCTTATTGCGCATCATGGGCGTAAGAGCACGCCATGGAAAACAATCGGTTTGATACACCCGTGGCCGTCAAGTCGGACACGGCGGGAACGATTTTGCTGTTGCGATCGGCGAAGGAAGCTTCGGATTTTCTTTTGAACAGCTGGCCGGGCAAGCGCAGCCCCAAGCACCGGGCGGCATTGCAGGCCTGCCACGACGCCATGGCCGGCGATAAGCCGGCGATGAACGCCAGACGCGCCTTTATCGCGGCGGCGCGGGAAGTCGATGTCTTCGTGAACGACAAAACCGCCGCTTGAGCATCGGCCGCCGTATTTCAATGCAGGGGCGTTCGACGCCGTAAGAATAGCGCCTTGGCGCTATTCTTCGTTGTTGTCCTGCGTGCCGTTGTCGGGCTTGTCACGTTCCTTGGCGGCAGCCTTGGCTGCCAGCTTTTCAGCCTTCTTGGCCGCCTTCTGCCGGTCGCGTTCCTTACGCTCCTGATCGTAGTTCGGTGGTCGCGCCATATCGATTCCTTTCTTCGCCTAAGCTCTTGCGTAGGGCTATCGACACGCAAATACAACAGCGCAGCCGGCCAAAAGGCGCGGGCGGCTTCAGCCTGTCACCGCCTTTGCCGCGACAGCGCCGATAAGGCGATCGCCAGCCATCCGGCCAGCAGCAGCGTGCCGCCGGTCGGGGCCGCGAACGGAAAAAGCCGCGAGCCGAGATAGTCGCGGGCAAGCAGGTCGCCGCTGAACACCACCAGGCCGACAAGCAGGATCACGCCGCCGATACGCAGCACGCGATTGCCGCCAGCCAGGCCGATAAGCAGGAACACGGGCGCATGCATCAGCAGGAACGACGCCGCCGTTCCGGTGAATGCGCCGCCGCGATGCGTGGCCGCCGCCGAAAAGGCGACGCCTGCCGCGCCGCATAACCCGCCGGCCAGGACCATCGAGCGGCCAAATGGGGTGGCGGTCTGTTCGCTCAAACTCATCAATGTTGTCCTGCTGTTGCAATGCGCGCACGGCGCACCTGTATAAACCGGTTATACGCTGCGCCGAAGGCCATCAACACGCAGGTGAACAGGAAAACCGAACGCATTCCAAAATGCCCGCCGACAAAGCCGCCAAGCAGCGGGCCGGCCACCTGTCCGACATATTGAGCCGAGATGGAAAGGCCAAGCACATTGCCGCCGACGCCGTCCGGCACATTGTGGCGGATGACGGCGGTGATGCAGGGCAACAGGCCGCCGAGCGCCAGCCCCATCAGGAAGCGCAGCGCCACCAACTGCCAGCCTTGCGTGACGAAGGCCTGCGGTATCAGCAGCAGCGCCGACGCCGCCAGCGCCCCGGTAATCACGTTCCAGTGCCCGACCCGGTCGGCGAGCTTGCCGAGGCGCGAGGCGGAAAGGATGCTGCCAAGCGCCGCAGCCGACATGACCACGCCGGAAATCAGCGTCACGCGGCTTTGGTCCTCGATCAGTTGCGCGACATAGACGGTAATGATCGGCTCGATCGACATGGTGGCGAACATCAACAGCATGCCGGTGAACAGCATGGCGGCCACCGGGCCTTTGTCGGGAATGCTCGACCATCCGCCCGGCTGCTTTTTTCCGGCAACGCCGGAGGCCGCGCCCGCGCGCCGGGGATCTTCCTTGATAAGGAAGGTGGTGGCGAGGAAGGAAACGAAAATGACCGCGCCCGCCAAAAGGAAGGTGTTGCGGATGCCGATCAGCGGCGGCAACGCGCCGCCCACCAGCGGGCCGACCAGATTGCCCGCCATGATGCCGGCGGCGAGCGTGCCCAGCGCCCAGCCGGAGCGGTCTTTCGGCGTCTGCATGGCGACCAGAATGGTCGAGCCGGACGAATAGCCGCCGGCAAAGCCGATCAGCACGCGCAGCAGCACCAATTGCCAGATGTTCTGGGCCATGCCGGTCAGCGACATGGCGACCGCCATGCCGAAGCTGGCGCGCACCAGCATCGCCTTGCGACCGTAGCGGTCGCCCAGCCGCCCCCATAGCGGCGCCACCAGCGCGGCCGCGAAGAAGGTGGCGCCATAGGCGATGCCCGACCATTGCACGATGGCCGCATGCCCTTTGACGCCCAGCTCTTCCACATAGAGCGGCAGGAACGGCAGCAGCAGCGTCATCGCCACGATGATCGTGAAGGAACCAGCCAGGCTGACGAACAGGTTTCGCCGCCAGTGCGGGTTTCCCGCCTCATTTGCCGTGTCGCTACCTGCCGACATTTTCTTGCTTGTTTCCTGTTGGGTGGATATGAGTGGCATTGGATACCGGTTTGGGATACCAAGCTGGTATCCGTAATGGACGCCGACCGGCGCCTTTGTCAATCCGCTTGTTGGCCAATCATCGGTAGCCATTAGCCAGTCAATGCAAACATCAGGCCATGGCCGGGCCGGCACATCTGAAGCTGGTCCAGGGCAAAGCGAACCGGGCGAGGAATAACATGTCGCAGATGCAGAGCGTCGAGAAGCAATTGCGGGAAATGATCCTCGCCTTGGAGATCGGCCCCGGCGAGCGCCTCACCGAGCGCTGGATCGAAAGCGTCTTCAACGCATCGCGCACCCCTGTCCGGGCGGCGCTTCTACGGCTGGAAACGGAAGGGCTGATCTGCCGTGAAGGGCGCGGCTGGACCGTCGCGCCCATCAACCTTGCCGAGCTTGAGCAGGTTTCGGTCTATCGTGAGGCCGTGGAGATCGCGGCGGTGCGGCTAAGCGCCGTGGCGGGTGACGCTGGCGGCGTGGAAGTCATCGAAGCGATGCTCGATTCCTGCGATGCCGAAACGCCGCGCGAGGAATGGCACCGCGTCGGCATGGATTTCCATATCGAGCTCGCACGGCTTTCCGGCAACGAATTCCTTTTTCGGGCGGTGCGCGACGCCATGACCCGGCTTTCGCGCGCGCGCTGGCTCGAA
>DASYCS010000039.1:0-4361 GCA_036500025.1 Mesorhizobium sp.
CGCCAGCTTCTTGCGAGCCTCATTCAGTTCCCGCTCAAGCCTCTTGCGCTCGTCAAGCAATGCGTCGATGCGCGCCGGAACGTCGGCAGGCGCGACCTTCAGCGACGAGGCCACCGATTTCAGTCGCTTGTCCTGCTCATCGAGGTGCTTTCGCGCCGCCTCGCCAGTCACCGCCTCGATGCGGCGTACGCCGGCAGCGACCGCCCCTTCCGACACCAGCCGGATCAGCCCGATCTCGCCTGTCGCGCCGACATGGGTGCCGCCGCACAGCTCGACCGAATAAGGCTTGCCCGCCTTTGCGCCCGCGATGGCCGTGCCCATGGAAACCGCACGAACCTCGTCGCCATACTTTTCGCCGAACAGCGCCATGGCGCCTTCGGCAATGGCATCGTCAATGCTCATCAGGCGCGTGGTGACCGGGCTGTTCTGGATGACGATGGCATTGGCCATCGCTTCGACGGCTTCCAGTTCGTCGGCGGAAATCGGCTTTGGGTGCGAAAAGTCGAAACGCAACCGCTCGGGTGCGACCAGCGAACCCTTTTGCGCGACATGGCTGCCCAGCACCTCGCGCAACGCCTCGTGTACAAGATGGGTCGCGGAATGATTGGCGCGCAGCAGCGAGCGGCGGGCATGATCGACCTTCAGTTCCACGGCGGCGCCAACCCCGACCGTGCCCGAGGCAACCTTGCCCATATGCACGAACAGGCCATCGCCCTTCTTCTGCGTATCGCTGACCTCGATGACGAAGCCTTCGCCGGTAATCGTGCCGGTGTCGCCCATCTGGCCGCCGGACTCGCCGTAAAACGGCGTCTGGTTGACGACCACCGCGACCGGGTCGCCGGAAGCGGCGCTGTCGATCGTCGCGCCGTCCCTGACCAGGGCCTGGATGACGCCTTCGGCCTGCTCGGTCGCATAGCCGAGGAATTCCGTCGCGCCGGCCTTCTCGCGAACGCCGAACCAAACCGCCTCGGTCGCCGAGTCACCGGAACCGGCCCAATTTGCCCGCGCCTCCGCCTTCTGGCGCGCCATGGCGGCGTTGAAACCTTCGAGATCGACCGACACACCGCGCTGGCGCAGCGCGTCCTGCGTCAGATCGAGCGGAAAGCCGTAGGTGTCATAAAGCTTGAAGGCCGTCTCGCCATCGAGCCGGCCGCCGCTGGAGAGCGATTCCGTGGCATCCGAAAGCAGGTTGAGACCGCGCGCAAGCGTCTTGCGGAAGCGGGTTTCCTCAAGCTTCAGCGTCTCGGTGATCAGCGCCTCGCCGCGCACCAGTTCGGGATAGGCCTGGCCCATCTCGCGCACCAGTGCTGGAACCAGCCGCCACATCAACGGATCGGCCGCGCCCAGCAACTGGGCGTGGCGCATGGCACGGCGCATGATACGGCGCAGGACGTATCCGCGCCCCTCATTCGAAGGCAGGACGCCGTCGGCGATGAGGAAACTGGTCGCGCGCAGATGATCGGCGATGACGCGGTGGCTGGCCCGGTTGGCGCCCTCCGCCTTGACGCCGGTGGCCTCCTCGGAAGCGCGAATCAGCGCCTTGAACAGGTCGATGTCGTAATTATCATGGACGCCCTGCATGACGGCGGCGATGCGCTCCAACCCCATGCCGGTATCGATCGAAGGACGAGGCAGGTCGATGCGCTCATCCTTCGTCAACTGCGCGAACTGCATGAAGACGAGGTTCCAAATCTCGATGAAGCGATCGCCATCCTGATCCGGGCTGCCGGGAGGGCCGCCTGGAATATGGTCGCCATGGTCGTAGAAAATCTCCGAGCAAGGCCCGCACGGACCGGTATCGCCCATCGCCCAGAAATTATCGCTGGTGGCGATGCGGATGATCTTCTCCTCCGGCAGGCCGGCGATCTTCTTCCAGAACTCGGCCGCGGCATCGTCCGTGTGATAGACCGTCACCAGCAACCGGTCCTTGGCAAGGCCGAATTCCCTGGTGATCAGGTTCCAGGCAAGCTCGATGGCGCGCTCCTTGAAATAGTCGCCGAACGAGAAATTGCCGAGCATCTCGAAAAACGTGTGATGGCGCGCGGTGTAGCCGACATTGTCGAGATCGTTGTGCTTGCCGCCGGCGCGCACGCATTTCTGCGAGGTGGTGGCGCGCAAATAGGGCCGATGTTCCAGACCGGTGAAGACGTTCTTGAACTGCACCATGCCGGCATTGGTGAACATCAATGTCGGGTCGTTGCGCGGGACAAGCGGGCTCGATGCCACGACCTCGTGACCTTCCTTGCGGAAATAGTCGAGGAATGCCGACCGGATTTCGTTCACGCCACTCATGAATGCAGCCTTTTTCGAGAAACCGCCGGAAAGCGGCGGAAATGGACACCGGCCTTTTAACGGGCGCGTCCCACCCTGTCCAGAAACACAAGACAGGATCGAAACATGGGCCGTGCCCCCTCACGCCGCTTGACCGGAAAACGCAAACCGCCGGCTTGATGCCGGCGGTTTGAAATACATGGTATACGGTTCCCAGACCATCCGTCCGGCATCCCCATGCAGGCGAACGGGCCGACTTGGCGAACCGGCCCTACATCGCGCCGGCCTCACCTTCGAAATCTTCGCCGTCGTCCTTTTCAGGGCCGCCGTTTTCAAGGAATTTCTCAGCAATCAACCCGGCATTCTGGCGGATCGCCATTTCCACCTCGCGCGCCATATCGGGATTGTCGCGCAGGAACAGCTTGGCATTCTCGCGACCCTGGCCAAGGCGCTGCGAATTATAGGAGAACCAGGCACCGGACTTTTCGACGATGCCGGCCTTGACGCCGAGATCGATCAATTCGCCCGTCTTGGAAACGCCCTCGCCATACATAATGTCGAACTCGACCACTTTGAAGGGCGGCGCCAGTTTGTTCTTGACCACCTTGACGCGGGTCTGGTTGCCGACAACCTCGTCGCGATCCTTGACCGAGCCGATGCGGCGAATGTCGAGGCGGACCGAGGCGTAGAATTTCAGCGCGTTGCCGCCGGTCGTCGTTTCGGGCGAGCCGAACATGACGCCGATCTTCATGCGGATCTGGTTGATGAAGATGACCATGGTGTTGGAGCGCGAGATGGAGGCGGTGAGCTTGCGCAGTGCCTGGCTCATCAGGCGGGCCTGCAAGCCGGGCAGCGAATCGCCCATTTCGCCCTCGATTTCAGCGCGCGGCGTCAGCGCCGCAACCGAATCGACCACCAGCACGTCGATAGCGCCGGAGCGCACCAGCGTGTCGCAGATTTCCAGCGCCTGCTCGCCGGTGTCCGGCTGCGAGATCAGCAGGTTTTCAAGATCGACGCCAAGCTTGCGGGCGTAGACCGGATCGAGCGCATGCTCGGCATCGACAAACGCGCAGATGCCGCCCTTCTTCTGGGCCTCGGCCACCGTATGCAGGGCCATCGTCGTCTTGCCCGAGCTTTCCGGGCCGTAAATCTCGATGATGCGGCCGCGCGGCAAGCCACCGACGCCAAGCGCAATATCGAGACCGAGCGAGCCTGTCGGCACCGTCTCGATCTCCACCACCTGCTCATTCGCGCCGAGCCGCATGATCGAGCCCTTGCCGAAAGCGCGTTCGATTTGCGACAGCGCCGCATCCAGAGCCTTTGATTTATCCACCGCTTTGTCCTCTACAAGCCGCAAAGAATTCTGAGCCATGATACATCACCCCTTGATCGTCAATGAAAGCCGGACGGCACCGTGAACCTGTCTTGTATGTACTCTTTTTGTTCCCTGATGACAAGAGGGACCAAGCCCTTGTAAAGGCTGCATTATCTTTATTTGTTCCTTTTTTGTCCAATAATTTGTGTGAAACATCCTCAGGCTCCGCCGATCGGCCTGGCCCACGGCGCGAATCGGCCGGGCCGATTGCCCGACCGCCACGGCAAGCCGGGAGGACCGTTCATATCTCGTCGATACGCTCGTTGTCCGGCGAGTGCGAGTTCTGCAAGAAGCACGGCAGTATGCTGTGGCCCTACGATGCATCCCGACCAAACCACTGCATCCCTTCGCCTTCGCGATAGACGACGGCCTTTCGGTTCGTAGGAGCGCACGCACCCGGTTCTGAAATACAGAATGAAGCTTAGGTGCAGGGCGATGCTGAGGTGCGGGGCGAACTGGGTCGAGCCAGAAATCCGCAAGAGTTACGAGGCGTTCGATTTCTATCCGCAAACGCCGATCGCCGGCTGGCAAGCGCGTCGGGAAGCAACCGGCGATTTCGGTAAAATAGCCGGGCAGCGCCCGGCTTGTCGGAAAATCAGGCCGCGCTTTGCGCCCTTGCCTCGGCCAGCGCCTTCAGGTCGGCGGGCTTCAGTTCGACGGATTCGCCGCAGCCGCAAGCCGAACTCTGGTTCGGATTCGAGAAGGTAAAGCCGGT
>DASYCS010000040.1:0-7985 GCA_036500025.1 Mesorhizobium sp.
CGAAACTCTTTCCAAAGGGTCGTCCGCCCGCTCCGTCGAACGTGACCTGGCGAACGGCGTAACGCGCTACCGGATCAGCGAGGATGGCGGCCTCAACCGGCATCCGGGCAACGGTTTGAGCACGCGCGACGCCCACGAGGAAATCTGGTCGATCACCCAGGGCGACCCGCTTTCGATGACGGCCGAAATACGCTGGACGTGCGAGGCGCGGCGCGAAGGCTGGCGAACGCGCACGCATATCGTCTCGACGATGTCGTGTACCGAAACCGAATGGGTCATCTCGGAGCGCGTCGAGGCTTTCCACGAAGACAAAAGCGTGTTCGCCCGCGAACGCGCCAGCCGCATTCCGCGCGACCATATGTAGGGCAGAGGATAGTAATTTTTCCTGGATGAAAACCGGTCATGACGTGCCGCGTCTGACCTGATTTTTCGACTGAGGGAAGCGTCGGCGCGAATGGCGGTGCCTGGGCAGGCCGGTGCCAGCGGCGACTACGGCAACCACCGAGACGATAACCTGCTTACCCACTGAAATGTCGGGATTATTTGAACCAGCCTTGAACGCCAGGCGGGGCTGGTTGGTGGAGCCAAGCGGGATCGAACCGCTGACCTCTTGCATGCCATGCAAGCGCTCTCCCAGCTGAGCTATGGCCCCATTCCGGCAGATGCCGGCGCCGTTGCCGGCGAAATTCGGTGCGGGCTGAAAACCGTACCGTTAAGTGCAGGCGGCTTCTAACCCCGCCTTTCGTCAAGATCAAGCCTAGGACGACGGCTTTTTCACGTTCCAGGCAAAAGCGAGCGAAAGGCGCGTTGCCGCGCCGGCGCCCGCCAAGGCTCAAGCGTCGTCGTCGTCGTCGCCCACGCCGATAATATCGCCTACATCGTCGTCTTCTTCTTCCTCGTCGGCAAGGAAGGTATCGTCTTCGTCGTCGCCGAGGTCGACGTCATCTTCGTCGTCGTCGAGATCGGGCAGGTCGCTCGTCTTGGCCTCGTCGTCGGCCTCCTCAAGCGACACGACCTCGACGCCCTCTTCCTCGTCGCTGTCGGCTTCCTTCGCGACCACTTCCTCTTCCTCTATGACGGCAGCTTTGCCTTCCTCGAAATAGGAGCGCGGATAGGTCTTCCCCGTGTACGGAGAAACGACCGGATCCTTGTTCAGATCGTAGAATTTCCGACCCGTCTCGGGGTCAATGCGTTTGGTGCCCAGTTCGGATTTTGCCACTACAGACCTCGTATGGAAAAGTCTGGTCCCCTTAACCAGAGTTTGCGGCGCTGTCAAAGCCTAATGCCCAGCCTCGAAAAAGCTGGCTTCAAACGGCTTTCCATGCGGGGGATGACCGTTTGCTTCGAGCGTGATACGAAGCGGCCGCAATAATGAAGAACGCCCGCGCAGCGGGTTTTGCAAGGATATAAGATGTCGCACGAAGCAGCGCCGCTGCCGGCCACCAGCCGAAAATCCCCTTCCCTTTCCGGCACCGTGCGGGTGCCGGGCGACAAATCCATCTCGCACCGGTCGTTCATGTTCGGCGGCCTCGCTTCCGGCGAAACCCGCATTACCGGCCTGCTCGAAGGCGAGGACGTGATGCGCACGGGCGCCGCCATGAAGGCGATGGGCGCGCATATCGAAAAACATGGCGACGAGTGGATCATCCGCGGCACCGGCAACGGGGCGCTGCTGCAACCGGAAGGCCCGCTCGATTTCGGCAATGCCGGCACCGGTTCGCGCCTCACCATGGGCCTTGTCGGAACCTACGACATGGAAACCACTTTCATCGGCGACGCCTCGCTGTCGGGCAGGCCGATGGGGCGCGTGCTCGACCCGCTGCGCCAGATGGGCGTCCAGATATTGCAGGCGTCGCCCGGCGACCGGATGCCGATCACCCTGCGCGGGCCAAAACATGCAAGCCCGATCACCTACCGCGTGCCGATGGCCTCGGCGCAGGTGAAGTCCGCCGTGCTTCTGGCCGGGCTGAACACGGCCGGCGTCACCACCGTCATCGAACCGGTGATGACGCGCGACCATACCGAAAAGATGCTGAAAGGGTTCGGCGCCAATTTGTCGGTGGAAACCGACGAGCGCGGCGTGCGCCATATATTCATCGAGGGCCAGGGCAAGCTTACCGGCCAGACCATTGCCGTGCCGGGCGATCCATCTTCGGCCGGTTTCCCGCTGGTGGCGGCGCTGATCGTGCCGGGTTCCGATATCATCATCGAAAACGTCTTGATGAACCCCACCCGCACCGGGCTTCTGCTTACCTTGCGGGAAATGGGCGGCGACATCGAAATTCTTGATCCGCGCAACGCGGGTGGCGAAGACGTCGCCGATCTTCGCGTCCGCCATTCCGATTTGAAGGGCGTGACGGTGCCGCCCGAACGCGCGCCGTCGATGATCGACGAATATCCGGTCCTGGCTGTCGCCGCCTGCTTTGCGGAAGGTGAAACCCTGATGCAGGGCCTTGAGGAACTGCGCGTCAAGGAAAGCGACCGGCTGGCGGCTGTCGCCAACGGCCTCAAGCTGAACGGCGTCGATTGCACCGAAGGCGAGACGACGCTTGCCGTGCGCGGCAGGCCCGGTGGCAAAGGCTTGGGCGGCGGTGCTGGGCACGACGCGGTGAAGACGCATCTCGACCACCGCATCGCCATGAGCTTCCTTGTCATGGGCCTGGCCAGCGAAAAGCCGGTTACCGTGGACGACCAGACGATGATTGCCACGAGCTTCCCGGAATTCATGGGCCTGATGCGCGGGCTTGGCGCGCATATCGACGTTTCGAAAGCCGCGGCATGAAGGCCTGCTTGTCCTGTCGCCGGATGCGGGAGCGGCAGCCTTAATGACCACTGTCGGCGAAGCGCTCATCCACCTGCTCGATGCCCATGGGGTCGATACCGTCTTCGGCATTCCCGGCGTCCATACGGTCGAGTTGTACAGGGGGCTGGCGGCTTCGCGCATACGCCATGTCACGCCTCGCCATGAACAGGGCGCCGGCTTCATGGCCGATGGCTATGCCCGCGCTTGCGGCCGCCCCGGCGTCGCCTTCGTCATTACCGGGCCGGGGCTGACCAATGCGATTACCGCCATGGGGCAGGCCCGCGCCGATTCCGTGCCGATGCTGGTGATTTCCGGCGTCAACGCGACGGCGACGCTGGGCAAGGGGCTGGGCTTCCTGCACGAATTGCCCGACCAGCGCGGCATGATGGAGAAAGTGGCGCTGTTTTCGCAGCGCATCACGCAAGCCGGCGAACTGCCCGCCGCCCTTGCCCGCGCTTTCTCGCTATTTGCAACGGAACGGCCCGGCCCCGTCCATATCGAGATTCCAATCGACGTGATGGCCATGCCGGCCGATGGGCTGGCCTTTGTACCGGCCAAGACGACACGCCCCGCTCCCGACATGGCGAAGGTCGCTCGCGCCGTGGCGATGCTGGGCGCGGCCCGTCGCCCGCTCATCCTGGCCGGTGGCGGCGCTAGGCAGGCCAGCGCGCTGTTGCGACGGCTTGGCGAGCGCCTCGGCGCGCCGGTGGTGCAAACGGCCAATGCGCGCGGCATGCTCTACCGGCACCCGCTTGGCGTTCCCGCCAGCCCGAGCCTGAAAGCAGTGCGCGCGCTGATCGCCGAGGCCGATGCCGTCATCGCGGTTGGAACCGAATTCGGCCCGACCGACTATGACATGTATGGCGATGGCGGCTTTTCCATACCGGCCAATCTCATCCGCATCGATATCGGCGCCGAACAGCTTGGCCGGCGCCCGGCCAGCGTTTCGATCCATGCCGATAGCGGCGAGGCGGTTGAAGCGCTGCTCGCCGAGATCGACAAGGCGTCGGTACCGGCCAACCCGGACGGCGCTTCGCGCGCCCAAGCGACACGCAAGGCAGCACTCGCCGAAATCGGGCCGGCGCTACAGGCGCAGTTGCGTGCGGTGGAGATAATCCGCGACGCGCTGCCCGGCTCGATCATCGTCGGCGATTCGACGCAGCCGATCTATGCCGCAAACCTCTATTACGACCATGACCGCCCTGGCGGCTGGTTCAATGCCGCCACCGGTTTCGGCGCGCTGGGCTACGGCCCGCCGGCGGCCATCGGCGCTGCCCTTGCCGTGCCCGGCGCTGCCGTCGTGTGCCTGACCGGCGATGGCGGCTTTCAATTCACGCTGCCGGAACTGGGCGCGGCACTGGATGCGGATGCGCCGGTTATCTTCGTCGTCTGGAACAATCGCGGCTACCGCGAGATCGAAACCTCGATGCGCGACGTCGGTGTCGAGCCGGTCGGCGTTTCACCGGCGCCACCGGATTTCTGCAAACTGGCCGAAGCCTACGGCATCGACGCCGAGCGGCTTTCCAACATGGACGGGCTGGCTGACGCCTTGCGCAAGGCGCGAGCGACGAAGCGAGCCTATGTAATCGAGATTTCGGTTGAGTGACGCCACGGAAGGCGCAACAATTCCAGCCGTATTCGCGGAGCGATCGATCATGACAGCATCCTTGCAGGGCAAACACATCGTCATTACCGGCGGCACCGGCGCGCTCGGCGGAACCGTCGTCGCCAAACTGCTGAGCGAGGGGGCCGTGTGCCATGTGCCGAACGCACATGCGACAGCGCCCGCCCATTTCAGCTACGCCGGCAATGACAGGGTCAAGCTTGCAAACAATGTCGACCTGGCTGATCCGGTCAAGGTCGATGCCTTCTATGCCCGCATCCCGGAACTATGGGCTTCGATCCATCTGGCCGGTGGCTATGCCGGGGCGCCCATCGAGGCGACGGACCCCGCCTCCTTCGACGAGATGATGGACACCAATGCGCGCACCACCTTCCTGTGCTGCCGCGCGGCCGTGCGTTCCATGCTGGCATCGGGCGTGGCCGGGCGCATCGTCAATGTCAGCGCGCGTCCGGGCCTCGACCCGAGGCGCGGCGCGGGCATGGTCGCCTATGCGGCAAGCAAGGCGGCCGTCGCGGCAATGACGGTGGCGCTGGCCGAGGAGGTCAAGGGCAACGGCATCCTGGTCAATGCAATCGCGCCCTCGACGCTGGATACGCCGGCCAACCGCGCCGCCATGCAGAAAGCCGATTTCACCAGGTGGGTCGATCCGGAAGCCATCGCCGAAACCGTGGCGGCGCTGGTGTCGGCGCGCAACATTCTGACCAGCGGCGCGCTGATCCCGCTCTATGGGCGGGCCTGAGCGACAGCGCCGGTTTAATTGGATACCGGAGCGCTACAGCGTCTAAGCAGGGAATCGTTCATCCCGACGATCTTGCCGACCGCGCTGTCGCGTTTGCGGCGCTCATTCGAGCGGAAATCGGGAATTACCACGCCGAAACCGGTGGAGACCGGGGTAAACGTCACCTTGGCGCCGGTCGGCACGCCGACTTCTCGCGCCAGCGCGTTGCGTTCATTGGTCAGCCGGCCGCATGGAACCTTGTCGTACACCAGCGACACGACCATGACGGAATCTTCGGCGTCGGCCAGCGAGTGCCCGGCGCAACCGCCAAGGCCGAGCAGCGCAACCATCAACATCATGTATTTCATCAAGGACCCTGAATTGTCGGAACACATAAAAGCATCGCGGCCGGCAGGAGTCGAATCCTGATGGCGACCAACGCCGGCGCACGAAAATATGCCGGCCAATCTTGTTCATGCCTTGGCGAACGGCCGTCACGCTAAGCTGTTTCCTATCGACAAGCGCGCGATAGAAAGCTAGGGCCAAATCAGGAAGCCAAGCGGAAGCGAGACCGGACATGACCGCCAAGACCCTTATCGCGCCATCGGTGCTGGCATGCGACTTTTCCAGGCTTGGCGACGAGGTCGAGGCGGTGACGCAGGCGGGCGCGGACTGGATCCATCTCGATGTGATGGACGGGCATTTCGTGCCCAACATCACCTTCGGCCCGCCGGTGATCAAGGCGATCCGCAACCGGACCAAGGCGTTCTTCGACTGCCACCTGATGATCGAGCCGGCGGACCCCTATCTGGCCGCCTTCGCCGAGGCCGGCTGCGACGGCATGACCGTTCACGCGGAGGCCGGCCCGCATCTCGATCGTTCGCTGCAAACCATCCGCAATCTGGGCAAGAAAGCGGGCGTCGCGCTCAACCCGGCAACACCGGAAAGCGCCATCGAATATGTGCTCGACCGGCTCGACCTCATCTTGGTCATGACGGTCAATCCGGGCTTTGGCGGGCAGGCCTTCATAGCGGCGATGGTCGACAAGGTCCGGCGCGTCAAGGCGATGGTCGGCGACAGGCCGATCCACATCCAGATCGACGGCGGCGTGTCGCCGCAAACCGCGCCGCTGGTCACGGCGGCGGGCGCCAACGTGCTGGTGGCGGGCGCCGCCGTTTTCAAAGGCGACAGCGTGGACGCCTATCGCCGGAATATCTCGGCCATCCGCAGCGCCGCCGACGCCGCGATCTGACATTTAGGCCGCGAAAACCGGCCTGCCGTCGATCCACACGCCCTGCACGTCGAGAGCGCTCGACAGCGCAACTATGTTTGCTGCGGTTCCCTTCGCCAGCCGGCCGATCCGGTTCGACTGGCCGACCGCCTGCGCCGGGTAGAGCGAAGCCATGCGCAACGCCTCGCCAAGGTCGAGGCCGATAGCGCGGTGGACGAAGCGCACGGCGGAAATCATGTCGAGATCGGCGCCCGCCAGCGTGCCGTCGGCAAGGGTCAGTCGCCCATCCTTACGGTGAATGGTGCGGCCGTTCAGTGTGAACGATTTCATGTCGGTGCCAATCGTCGCCATCGCGTCGGTGACCAGGAAAACCTTCGCCGGTCCCCTTTTGGCGCGCAGGGCAATCGCCATCGTCGCCGGATCGACATGGATGCCGTCCGCGATCAGCCCGGCGTGAAGAGAGCCGCCGTCAATCGCCGCGCCGGCCAATCCCGGCTCCCGGTTGCCGATCTGGCTCATGGCGTTGAACAGATGGGTGACCATCGACGCGCCGGCTTCGGCATAGGCGTTCGCGGCCGCATGGCCGACATCGGAATGGCCAAGGCTGACAACAACGCCAGCCTGCGCCAGGGCTGAAACTCGCTGGAGGTCGACAGATTCCGGCGCGATCGTGGTCAACAGCACCGGCAGGTGAGCGCACCCAGCGATCAACGCGGCAAGGTCATCGTCCGTCATCGGGCGGATCAAGGCGGGATCGTGCGCGCCCTTGCGCGCCAGCGACAGATGCGGCCCTTCCAGATGCAGGCCAAGGAAGCCCGGCACCTGTTGCCGCCCGGCCTCAATGCCGGCCGCAATCGCTGCCGCCGTCACTTCCGGCGTATCCGTGATCAGCGTAGGCAGCAGCGCCGTGGTGCCGAACGGTGCATGCGCACGGCATATTTTCTCGATGGAAGCCACATCCGGATGGTCGTTCAGCATGACGCCGCCGCCGCCATTGACCTGGAGGTCGACAAAGCCGGGGGCCAGAATGCCGCCGCCGGTTTCTTTCTTTTCGATCTCCGCCGGTAGCGAAGCGGCCTGGACGATGCCCTCGACCTCGCCGCCATTGACGAGCAGCGCGGCGTCATCGTGCCACGCATCGCCGTCGAAGATGCGCGCTCCGATCAGGGCAAAGCGCTCGCTCATCGGGTTTCCGTTACCTTACGCAGGTTGGGCGGCGTATCGGGATCGAGGCCGCGATGGCGGGCGAAAGCCTCGACAAAGGCATAGAATGAAACGATCAACGCCAGCGGATCGGTCAGCGGATGGCCGGTGGCGGCAAATGGCAGATGATGCGCCTTGCCGGCGGCGGCGCTGGTCACGAACACCGACGCGCCCTTGCCGGCCAGGCCTTCGCAGGCCTCAATCATGGAAGGTTCCGAGGCATCGCGCGCAGCCAGTGCCAGAACCGGAAATCCCGGACCGACCCGCGCCAGCGGTCCATGCATGACTTCGGCGGCGCTGTAGGCTTCCGCATGCACACCGCAGGTTTCCTTGAATTTCAGCGCCGCTTCGCTGGCGATGGCGAAGGAAGGGCCACGCCCGAGCACGAACAGCGACCTGTCTTGCG
>DASYCS010000041.1:0-1646 GCA_036500025.1 Mesorhizobium sp.
GGACCGACGAAAACGACGAACTCGCCATCCGTCACTTCCAGGTCGATGCCTTTCAGCACCTCAACCGGGCCGAACGCCTTTTTCACATTCTCGATCTTGAGAGATCCCACGGCATGTTCCCTATAGTTTGACGGCAAGACCGCTGCGCACGCTTTCATCGGCGGCGAGGCAGACGGCAAGCGAACGGACCGCATCGTCCATGTGGCGCGTCAGGTCGATATCTTCGCGGATCGCCTTGAGCAGGAACGCCTGTTCGAGGTCGCACAGTTCCTGGTGGCCAGGCTCGCCCTGCATGGAAAGCAGTTCGTCCGGCTTGGTGAATTTGCCGTCCGCGCCCGTCACCGCGCTATGCAGGCGAATCGTCGATGTCTTCGTATGGGTGTCGATGTCGTCGGACTTCGCGCCCTCTTTCATGATGATCGACACGCAGCCATTGGGCGAGATCACATCCTTCACGAAGAAGGCCGTCTCCGAAATCATCGGCCCCCAGCCGGCTTCGTACCAGCCGACCGAACCGTCATCGAACAGCACTTGCAGATGGCCGTAATTATACATGCCCTCGGCAATCTCATCGGTCAGGCGAAGCCCCATGCCGCGCACCTCGACCGGCTTGGCGTCGGTGATCTGCAACATCACGTCTAGATAATGCACGCCGCAATCGACGATGGGCGAGGTGGTCTGCATCAACTGCTTGTGCGTCTGCCACGTCGCACCGGAAGACTGCTGGTTGAGGTTCATGCGGAACACATATGGCCCGCCAAGCTTGCGCGCTTCGGTAATCAGCCGCACCCAGGAAGGGTGGTGGCGCAGTATGTAGCCGATCGCCAGCTTCCTGCCGTTGGCTTTCGCCGCATCGACCACGCGCCGCGCGTCGGCAACGGTTGTCGCCAGCGGCTTTTCCACAAACACATGGCAGCCCGCCTCCAGCGCCCGCACGGCGTAGTCGGCGTGGCTGTCGGAATAGGTGGCGATGCAGGCGATATCGGGCTTTTCGTCGCGCAGCGCCTCTTCGAAGGAGCGGCGGATGCCATAGCCGGAAAGCTCCGCCGGCAACGCCACATCAGAACGGTTGACCAGTGCGGCGATGCGAAAGCCTGGATTGCCATGGTAGGCGAGCGCATGGCTGCGGCCCATATTGCCGAGACCGGCGACGACGACGCTGAGGGGTGCCTGTTCGCTCATTTGACCGCTCCAGCCGTGATGCCGCGGATCAACTGCCGCGAGAAGATGAGATAGAGGATCATCACCGGCAGGATGGCGAGTGAAAGCGCCGCCAGCACCGCATTCCAGTTGGTGACGAACTGGCCGAGGAAAAGCTGCGCGCCAAGCGTCACCGTCTTGGTGCTTTCGGCCGGCGCAAGGATCAGCGGGAACCACAGATCGTTCCATATCGGGATCATGGTGAAGACGGCGACGGTGGCCAGCGATGGCCGGATCAGCGGCAAAACCAGCCGGAAGAAGATGCGGTATTCCGACAGCCCGTCTATGCGCCCGGCATTCTTCAAATCGTCGGACACCAGCTTCATGAACTCGGAAAGAATAAACACCGCCAGCGGCAACCCTTGCGCCGTATAGACCAGCACCAGCGCGGTGAGCGTGTTGACCAGCCCGCTTGCCACCATCAGTTGCAGGATGGCGACGGTGGC
>DASYCS010000042.1:0-6879 GCA_036500025.1 Mesorhizobium sp.
GACGAGGTCGTGCACGGCAAGGGCACGCTGCTCGGCAAGATGGCCGGCGACGACTGGCAGAAATTCGCCACGCTGCGCGCCTTCTACGCCTTCATGTGGGGCTATCCGGGCAAGAAGCTGCTGTTTATGGGCCAGGAATTCGCCCAACGGCGCGAATGGTCGGAGGCGCGCTCGCTTGACTGGAATCTCCTGGATTTCGAGCCGCATCGCGGCATGCGCGACACCGTGCGCGACCTCAATCGGCTCTACCGCTCACGCCCGGCGCTGCATGCGCGCGATTGCGAGCCGGAGGGCTTTTCCTGGCTGATCGTCGATGACAGCGCCAACTCCGTCTTTGCCTGGCTGCGCAGCGCGCCGGGTGAAAACCCGGTTGCAGTCATCAGCAACTTCACGCCGGTGGCGCGTGAAAACTATCGCGTGCCGCTGCCAAGGGCGGGTTTGTGGCGCGAGATCATCAACACCGATGCAAGTGAGTATGGCGGTTCCGGCCAAGGCAATAATGGCGCTGTCGAAGCGGGCGGCGAAGGCGGCAACGTGTCGGCCACGATGTTGTTGCCGCCGCTGGCCACGATCATGCTCGAATTTGTTCCGCGTTAGTTTCAAGGGGAGGCTGTAAATGGTGGAGACGAAACGGACCCAGCCGCTGGCGCGCGACGCCATGGCCTATGTGCTGGCCGGCGGGCGCGGCAGCCGGCTGAAGGAACTGACGGACCGGCGCGCCAAGCCCGCCGTCTATTTCGGCGGCAAGACGCGCATCATCGACTTTGCGCTGTCCAATGCGCTTAATTCAGGCATTCGCCGGCTCGGCGTCGCCACGCAATACAAGGCGCACTCGCTGATCCGCCACCTGCAACGCGGCTGGAACTTCCTGCGGCCGGAACGAAACGAAAGCTTCGACATCTTGCCGGCCAGCCAGCGCGTCTCGGAAACGCAGTGGTATGAGGGCACCGCCGACGCCGTCTACCAGAACATCGATATCATCGAGAGCTACGGCCCGGAATTTATGGTCATCCTGGCGGGCGACCACATCTACAAGATGGATTACGAGCTGATGCTTCGCCAGCACGTCGATGCCGGCGCGGACGTGACGGTCGGCTGCCTGGAAGTGCCGCGCCTGGAAGCCAGCGGCTTTGGCGTGATGCATGTCGACCAGAAGGACAACATCATCTCCTTCATCGAGAAACC
This sequence comes from Mesorhizobium sp., assembly GCA_036500025.1. Taxonomy (GTDB): domain Bacteria; phylum Pseudomonadota; class Alphaproteobacteria; order Rhizobiales; family Rhizobiaceae; genus Mesorhizobium. The sequence goes on from DASYCS010000042.1 coordinate 1,186, forward strand.
GGCCGATCCGCCGGCCATGCCGGACAAGCCGGACTCCGCCCTGGCTTCGATGGGCATCTATGTGTTCCGCACCAAATTCCTGATGGAAATGCTGCGCAAGGATGCCGCCGATCCGAATTCGAGCCGCGATTTCGGCAAGGATATCATTCCGGAAATCGTCAAGGGCGGCAAGGCGATCGCGCACCGCTTTACCAAGTCGTGCGTGCGCTCCAATTCCGAGGCGCAAGCCTATTGGCGCGACGTCGGCACGGTGGATGCCTACTGGGAAGCCAATATCGACCTCACCGATATCACCCCGGAACTCGACCTCTACGACAGGGAATGGCCGATCTGGACCTATGCCGAATTGAAGCCGCCGGCAAAGTTCGTGCATGACGAGGATGGCCGGCGCGGCTCCGCCGTTTCGTCGCTGGTGTCGGGCGACTGCATCGTTTCGGGCGCTTCGCTGCGGCGAAGCCTGATCTTCACCGGCGCGCGCATCAATTCCTTCTCGACGCTGGATGAGGTGGTGATGCTTCCCGACTGCACCATCGGCCGCAATGTGCATCTGAAGCGCGTCGTCATCGACCATGGCGTCAAGATACCGGAGGGCCTGGTGGTCGGCCAGGACCCGATACTTGACGCCAAGCGCTTCCGGGTCTCGGAAAAAGGCATCTGCCTGGTTACGCAAGCCATGGTCGACAGGCTGGAACTGTAAAAAATGCAGGTGCTTTCGGTCACGCCGGAAATCTATCCGCTCATAAAGACCGGCGGCCTCGCCGACGTGACCGGCGCGCTGCCCATCGCCGTCGCCGGCAAGGGCGTGGCGATGCGCACGCTTGTTCCGGGTTTTCCCGCGATCATGGCGGCGTTCAAGAAAAAGAAGGCGGTGCTTGCCTATCCCTCGCTTCAAGGCGGCAAGGCCGCCGTGCATGCCGTGCAACTGGCCGGGCTTGACCTGTTCGTGCTCGACGCGCCGCATCTTTTCGACCGTCCGGGCGGCCCCTACGGCGATACGACGGGCGCGGACTGGCCGGATAATTGGCGCCGCTTCGCCGTATTCGGCCAGGTCGGCGCCGATATCGCCGGCGGCGCCATCTCCGGCTACATGCCCGACATCGTCCATGCGCATGATTGGCAGTCGGCGATGACGCTGGCCTATATGCGCTACGGCAAGGCGGTCGGCACGCCCTCGCTCATCACCGTGCATAATCTGGCTTTCCAGGGCCAGTTCGGGGCGGGCATCTTCGCCGAGCTTGGCCTGCCGGCGGCGGCGATGGCGCTGGACGGGGTGGAATATTACGGCGGCGTCGGCTTCCTCAAGGCAGGGTTGCAGGCGGCCTGGGCCATCACCACCGTATCGCCCACCTATGCGCAGGAAATCCGCTCGGCCGAATTCGGCATGGGGCTGGACGGCCTGATCACCCTGCGCGCCAACGATCTGCACGGCATCGTCAATGGCATCGACACCGATGTGTGGAACCCGCAGACGGATGCGCATCTGGCTTCGACCTATTCGGTGAAAACCTTGAAGGCGCGCAACGCCAACAAGACGGCGGTGGAGGAGCGCTTCAGCCTCGACCGCGACGCCAGCCCCATCGTCTGCGTGGTCAGCCGGCTGACCTGGCAAAAAGGCATCGATACGCTTGTCGGCACCATCGACGAACTGGTCGCCGCCGGTGTGCGTCTTGCCGTGCTAGGCTCCGGCGATGCCGGCCTTGAAGGCGCGCTGCTGGCCGCCGCCGCCCGCCATCGCGGCCGTATCGGCGTCGTCATCGGCTATGATGAAGGCTTGTCGCATCTCATGCAGGGCGGCTGCGATGCCATCGTCATCCCGTCGCGTTTCGAGCCGTGCGGTCTGACCCAGCTTTACGGCCTGCGCTATGGCTGCGTGCCGGTGGTGGCGCGCACCGGCGGCCTGGCCGATACGGTCATCGACGCCAACGAGGCGGCGATTTGGGCGGGCGTTGCAACCGGCTTCATGTTCGCGCCCAATGACGCCGGCTCGCTACTCCATGCCATCCAGCGGGTGGCGGCCATCCATCAAAACCCGGTGATGTGGGCATCGCTCCAGCGTCAAGGCATGAAAGCCGATGTATCGTGGGATCGAAGCGCGCAAAAATACGTTGAACTCTATTCGCAGCTTCTATCGAAAAAGGCTCGATGACGCATGATCCGCACAGTCCCGACAAAGCCCTATAACGACCAGAAGCCCGGCACGTCGGGCCTGCGCAAGAAGGTGCCGGAGTTCCAGCAGGAACATTATGCCGAGAACTTCATCCAGTCGATTTTCGATGCGCTGGACGGCTTCAAGGGCAAGACGCTGGTGATTGGCGGCGACGGCCGCTACTATAATCGCGAAGTCATCCAGAAGGCGCTGGCCATCGCCGCCGCCAACGGCTTTGGCAAGGTCATGGTCGGGCAGGGCGGCATCCTGTCGACGCCGGCGGCGTCGCATGTCATCCGCAAATACAAGGCCTTCGGCGGCATCATCCTGTCGGCCAGCCATAATCCCGGCGGCCCGCATGGCGATTTCGGCATCAAGTACAATGCCGAAAACGGCGGCCCGGCGCCCGAGAAAATCACCGACGCCATCTTCGCCAAGTCGAAGACCATCTCGCATTTCAAGACCGCCGACATTGGCGCCATCGACATCGACACGGTCGGCATCGTCGTTGCAGAAGGCATGACTATCGAGATCATCGATCCGGTCAAAGACTATGCCGAGATGATGGAAAGCCTGTTCGATTTCAAGGCGTTGCGGAAGCTTTTTGAATCAGGTTTCCGCATGCGCTTCGACGCCATGCACGCGGTGACCGGCCCCTATGCCAAGGAAATCCTCGAACACAGGTTGGGCGCGGCGGACGGCACCTGCCGCAATTTCAAGCCGCTGCCGGATTTCGGCGGCCACCACCCCGATCCCAATCTCGTCCACGCCAAGCATCTCTATGACGAGATGATGGGCGACAATGCGCCGGACTTCGGTGCGGCCTCCGATGGTGACGGCGACCGCAACCTGATCATCGGCAAAGGCATCTTCATCACGCCCTCGGATTCGCTGGCGATGCTTGCCGCCAACGCCACTGTGGCTCCGGGCTACAAGGATGGCTTGGCGGGCATCGCCCGCTCCATGCCGACCAGCGGCGCTGCCGACCGCGTTGCCGAAAAGCTTGGCGTCGGCATTTATGAAACGCCGACCGGCTGGAAATTCTTCGGCAATCTGCTCGATGCCGGCATGGCGACCATCTGCGGCGAAGAAAGTGCGGGCACCGGTTCCAACCATGTCCGCGAGAAGGACGGGCTGTGGGCCGTGCTGTTGTGGCTCTCCATTCTGGCCGCGCGCGGCGAAAGCGCCAGGGAGATCGCCAGCAAGCACTGGGCGACCTATGGCCGCAATTACTATTCCCGCCATGACTATGAGGAGGTCGAGAGCGACAAGGCCAATGCGCTGGTCGACGAGTTGCGCGCCAAGCTCGCCACGCTGCCCGGCACGAAGGTGCGCGGGCTGACTGTCGAGAAGGCCGACGACTTCGCCTATCACGATCCGGTCGACCACTCCGTCAGCGAGCATCAGGGTATCCGCGTGCTGTTCAAGGGCGGCTCCCGCGTCGTGTTCCGCCTGTCCGGCACCGGCACCACCGGCGCTACGCTGCGCGTCTATATCGAAAGATATGAACCGGACCCGGCGAAGCACGACATCGACACGCAGGAGGCGCTGGCCGATCTGATCGCCGCCGCCGACGACATTGCCGGCATCCACAGCCACACGGGCCGGCCCAAGCCGAGCGTCATCACCTGAACCCCAGGCAGCAGCTTTCCGTGTGGACCCAACCAAGGTTTGGAAGTCTCGTTCATGCTGACGGCATTCGTTTTGCCGCCTGGTCGCAAGCGGCCCAGCGCATCTGGGTGTCGGTCTTCGATGGCGAGGGAAGCCGGGAGATGGACCGGCTTGAGCTGACGCCTGAAGGCGGCGGCGTGCATGGCCTGTTCGCGCCCGGTCTTGGCGGCGGCACGCGCTACGGCCTGCGCGCCGATGGCGAATATGCGCCGGAGCGCGGCCTGTGGTTCGATCCGCAAAAGCTGCTGGTCGATCCCTATGCCATCGAGATCGACCGGCCTTACGCCTACGATCCGCGCCTTGCCACCCGGCGCGGCGAGGGGGCCGACACCTCGCCGCTGATGCCCAAGACGATCGCGCTGGATTTGGCCACGGCGGCCGCTTCGGCCCCGCCGCTCTTCCAGCCGGGCGGGCTGATCTATGAGGTGGCGGTGCGCGCCTTTTCCATGCGCCATCCCGGCGTGCCGGCACAGGATCGCGGCACGATCCGCGCGCTCGCTTCGCCGGCGGTCATCGAGTATTTGCAAAGGCTTGGTGTGTCCGCCGTCGAACTGATGCCGGTGACCGCCAAGATCGACGAACGCCATTTGCCGCCGCTCGGCCTGACCAATGCCTGGGGCTACAACCCGGTGACCTTCATGGCGCTGGACCCCCGCCTCGCGCCGGGAGGCCTGGCCGATTTGCGCGAAACAACTGCCGCGTTGCGCCAGGCCGGCATCGGCGTCATCCTCGACCTCGTCTTCAACCATACCGGTGAAAGCGACAGGCTTGGGCCGACTTTATCGCTGCGCGGGCTGGACGCGCAGGCCTGTTACCGGCACGGCGCCGATGGCGCTCTGGTCAACGACACCGGCACCGGCAATACGGTCGCCTGCGACCATCCTTTTATGCGCGAGCTTATTCTCGACAGCCTGCGCCATTTCGTGCGCAATGCCGGCGTCGATGGCTTCCGCTTCGATCTCGCGCCGGTTCTCGGGCGGGTCGATGGTGTTTTCGAGCCGCACGCGCCGCTTCTGGAGGCCATGCGAAACGACCCTCTGCTTGCCGACCGGGTGCTGATCGCCGAGCCATGGGACATCGGGCCGGGCGGCTATCAGCTGGGCAATTTCACGCCGCCTTTCCTCGAATGGAACGACAAATACCGCGATGACGTTCGCCGTTTCTGGCGCGGCGACAGCGGCATGGTCGGCGCGCTGGCAACGCGGCTTGCGGGATCTTCGGACGTGTTTTCCAGCAACGGCCAGGCAAGCACCCGCACCGTCAATTTCATCGCCGCCCATGACGGCATGGCGCTGGCCGATATCGCCGCCTATGTCGGCAAGCATAATGAGGCCAATGGCGAACAGGGCCGTGACGGTCACGACGAGAACCTTTCCTGGAACAATGGCGTCGAGGGCGGGAGCATCGACCCGACGATAGCGCGCCAGCGCCGCAACGATGTGCGCGCCATGCTGGCCACGCTGTTTGCCTCGCGCGGTTCGATCATGCTGACCGCCGGCGACGAGTTTGGCCGAAGCCAGCAAGGCAACAACAACGCTTATGCGCAGGACAATGAAATTACCTGGCTGGACTGGAGCGGACGCGACCGCAAGCTGGAAGACCACGCCTTTGCGCTAGCGGCGCTGCGCCGCGCCATGCCGGTGCTGCGCGACACGCGATTCCTGACTGGCGAACCGCAAGCACTCGGCGACAATCCAGACGTGGAATGGCTCGCCGAGACAGGCCGGCTGCTCGAACAGGCCGATTGGAACGATCCGGGGCGACGTCGCCTGGTCATGCTGCTTGACGGGGGCGAGGGGCAGCGGCTTGCCGTTCTTGTCAACGGCGACCGCCGCGCCTGCCAGTTCACGCTGCCGAAGCGCGCGGGCCATGCATGG
>DASYCS010000043.1:0-4047 GCA_036500025.1 Mesorhizobium sp.
GTCCTTGAGGTAGCTAGGGTCCTTGCGCATCAACGGGATGATGTCCTTGCGCACGATTGAAACCGGCGCATTCCAATATGGATTGACGATGATCTCGTTGATCTTGGAATTGACGATCGGGGTCTGGCGATCGATCTTGCCAACGATTGCGGTATGGCGCAGCACGACGCGGCCGTTTTCAACCGCCTCGACCTGGGCCGCGGGAATGTTGACCAGCACGTAGCGCTCGCCGAGCGTGCCGACCTTTTCGCGCAGCCTGCCCAGATTGGTGTTGAGCTGGCCGAGGCGCGTCTGCGCGGCGACGTTCATCGCCGCGTAGGAGTATTTTCCAAGAACGCCATCCGAAGGCAGGCCGTGGCGCGCCTGGAAGCGCTTGACGGCGGCGTCGACGTACGAATCGAAGGATTGCGAAAGACCGGCGCTGCGCGGCAGGTCGCCCGAAACCATCAGGCGCTTGCGCAGCGGCACCACGTCGGCATCGATTACGCCAAGCTGCAATTTCTTGGTCGCCGGCACCTGTTCCCAGCCGCCCTGCGAGACGATGCCCTGATATTGCGCAATAGCCTGCTCGGTAAAGGAAATCGTCTGCGGGCTGAAGATCGGCAGCGTCGAGGCGACCTTGCCGCCCGAACTGACACGCGCATCGAACGTGTCGTCCCAATTGCCCTGCGCCGAAGACTTCAGGATGTCATCGACGACGTCCTGCGCGCGGGCGCCGCCGGCAACGACCGTGGCGGCAAGAGCGGAGACTCCGGAAAGAAAAAGGCGGCGGCTGGTGATCATGAACGTTCCAGACAATATCTCGTGACGGTTCGATACTTCAGTATTCCGCGGCCGGATTTCGCGGCCATTCAACGACGGGCAACTGGCAACGACAGGCAACTGGCTTCTATTTGCTGCGGACAACCTTAACAATCTGCCAATCTTGGCAGGCATCCATCCGGCTCGGGCAATTGCCGACGCCATTGCTTGCGACAATGACGGGCTTCAGCCCAAGGCTTTATCACATACTCGCTTTCATTTGAATATGGCGGCAACGTGGCGTTGCCGCCCTTGCCGGGCGCGTGGCCATGCAAGAAAAACGGGCCAGTGCTTTTTATGCACCGGCCCGCGACTGGAGTTTCTGCCTCGAACCCGCGCCGCGCGAAGCCGTGACGGGTCCGGTCCGCCGCGCATCCTCGTGCGCCGGCAGAGGAAATTCGATGGCCGCCGGATTACATCCGGTAGGCGATGGTGTCGTTCCAGAAGCGATCCAGGCGTTGCAGCGCGCGGTTCATCTGCTTGAACTCGTCGGTGTTGATGCCGCCGACCTGTTCGATGGAGCCGACATGGCGCTCATAGAGACCAGCGACGACTTCCGCCACCTCATTGCCCTTGTCGGTCAGGCTGACGCGGACCGAACGGCGGTCGATGCGCGAGCGCTGGTGGTTGATGAAGCCCAGATCGACCAGCTTCTTCAGGTTGTAGGAGACGTTGGAGCCGAGATAGTAGCCACGCGAGCGCAGTTCGCCGGCGGTCAGCTCAGAATTGCCGATGTTGAACAGCAGCAGCGCCTGGATGGCGTTGATGTCGGAACGGCCGTTGCGGTCGAACTCGTCCTTGATGACATCCAGCAGGCGGCGGTGCAGCCGCTCCACCAATTGCAGGGATTCCATATACAGCGAACGGATTGCCTCACGGCGGTCGTCGGATACGATGGCGGTCTTTTCCACCTGACGCGAATTGATCATTGTCTTTGCCTCTCGTTTGTCGCCCTGGTGATTTTTTGTTCTTCACCTTGATCACGACACTATCGAATACTCATAAAATTCGACTTAAACGCCAAGGCTAACAAGAGCTTACCAGCAACGGCTTTAGTAAGAGGCTTAATGAACGGTCACCCGAGACGGGACTATTAACCTAAATATTTAGCGACCGGAAAACGGGCTTCGCGCTACTGCCCGGCGCGCCGCTTCTGGGCGTGGAGGATGAACCGGAAGGCGACGTAAAGCGCCATGACGGCAATGTGCGAGGAAACGATCCCCCAGTTCCTGCCGAACAGTGCCGGCAGGCCGGCATACATGATGGTTTCGGTGACGGCGCAGATGACCCAGATGACCGGCCCCCACGAGGCCATCATCCACAGACCGGCGGCCGCGAACGGAAAGAACACGGCGAGCACCGTCGCCGCCACCTGCCAATGCACCGGCATCAGGTCGAAGCGCCACAGCGGCGCGTGGTAGAAGCCGATCAGCTTTATCCAATAAAGGATGCCGAACAGCAGGCAGTAGGCGGCAATGATGCGCTGGAACCAGGCGAACAGGACTTCGGCCAGCGATGGGCTGAGTACGACCTGCCTGGATAAATCATCGCTCACGGCGTCAGTTCCCGTTCGCCCAACGGCGCGAAATAGGCGTCCACATCCGCGCTTTGGACGGCGTCGAGGCTGGCGGGATGCCATTTCGGCTTGCCGTCCTTTTCGATCAGGGCGGCGCGGACGCCTTCGTAGAAGTCGTGGCCTTGCAGCACGCGGTTGAGGATGCGGAACTCCATGCGCATGCATTCATCCATCGACAGGGTCTGGCCGGAATTGATCTCGCGCCAGGCGACGCTGAGGCTGGTCGGCGAGCGCGTCCTGATGGTGGCGAGCGTGGCGGCGGCGAATTCATCGCCTTGCGCGGCATGTTCCAGGCTCGAAACTATATCGGCAAGCGAGGGCTGCGAGAAATGGCGCGCGATCGATTCCAGCGTCGGGCGGTCCGTTTCGCGCCTTGCCGGGAAGAAAAAGTTGCGCAGGACGGATTCGGCCTCGCCGACCTCGACCAGCCTTTCGATGAACCCGGCCTGGTCGGCGGCCTTGATCGTGTGGGTTGCAAGCCCCGACCACAGCGCATCGCCATATTTGATGCGGTTGCCGGTAAGCCCCAGGTAGAAGCCGAAGCTGCCGCCGAGGTCGGGCAGGACATGGCTGGCGCCGACATCCGGGAAAAAGCCGATGCCGACTTCCGGCATGGCGAATACGGCGTTTTCCGTCATCACCCGGTGTGAGCCATGGACGGAAATGCCGGCGCCGCCCCCCATGACGATACCGTCGATCAGCGCCACATAGGGCTTCTTGAAACGATCGATCTGGGCATTCAGGCGGTATTCGTCGGCAAAGAATTCCACCGGCGGGCTTCCGGCGCGCCCGGCTTTATACGCCTGGACGATATCGCCGCCGGCCGAGAACGCCCGGCCCTCGGCCTTGACCAGGACGAGGCTGATGGCCTTGTCGCGCTCCCAAGCGTGCAGCGCCTTGGACAGTGCCTTGACCATCTTGTGGGTAATGGCGTTCAGCGCCTGCGGCCGCGTCAGCGTGACGATGCCGACCGAGCCTTGGCACTCAAAGCGGATTTCGTCGCCGCCGCCAAAATCCATGCGCAGAATCCTTTCCTTGAGCCGGAGCCAAACTGCTAAAGGGTCGCGTGGGGCCGCGTCAATGCCGCCGGGCCGATCCGCACAGACGCTGCCCGAACCCGCCAACGTGCCGGCCTCATTGCGCTGGCACAATCGTGTCGCATTGGTCTTGGCCGGAATCTCGTGGTAAAAGCCGCGCCGTCCGGAGATTTCGCCATGAACAAATTCACCCAGACCAGGCCTGCGGGCGCGCGCAACGTCGATGAGATCACCGGCTCGCGCCGCCTGCGCCGGATGCGCCGGGCGCCATGGTCGCGCCGGCTCGTGCAGGAAAACCACCTGACGGTCGATGACCTGATCTGGCCGATCTTCCTCATCGAAGGCACCAATATTCGCGAGCCGGTCGAGGCGATGCCGGGCGTGTTCCGCCTCTCGGTCGATCTGGCGGCCAAGGAAGCCGAGCGCGCCGCGAAGCTTGGCATTCCGGCCATCGCCACCTTTCCCAATGTCGACATGAAGTTGCGCGACCAAACCGGCTCGCATATCCTCGACCCCGACAATCTCATCAACCGGGCGACGCGCGCCATGAAACATGCGGCGCCTGAAGTCGGCATCATCACCGATGTGGCGCTCGACCCGTTCACCAGCCATGGCCATGACGGCATCCTGCGC
>DASYCS010000044.1:0-8479 GCA_036500025.1 Mesorhizobium sp.
GACAGCCGGTTGGCGACGACGCAACCGGCGGACCCCGCGCCGACGACGATATAGTCGTAGCTGCCGACGTCTTGAGTGTCTTGCATCATGGGGCTGTCCTGCGTTGCCGGTAAAAAGCGCCTGGAATCGGTTTAGCTTCAAGCTTTACCCGGCCGCCGTCAAACCCTTCGTCGAAAGCTGCCTTGTTGCGCTGGATGACGGCCGGCTTTGACAGGGCCGCCCAAATCCACGCCCGACAATCGGGCTTTGTGCCATTCCCCGGATTTTAGTGCTTGCCCTAAAACGCCGGAGAATATAGGGCTTTGCGCGGTCCGGAGTGTAGCGCAGCCCGGTAGCGCACTTGACTGGGGGTCAAGGGGTCGTCGGTTCGAATCCGGCCACTCCGACCATTTGAAGCCAAGGACTTGCCCCCGAAGTCCAATCCAGAAAATCTCGCATCGAGCAAAATAAGAGGGTTCCTCGGCGCAGGTTGCGTTGGGGTCTTCACCGCTGCGATTCGCTGCCGAACGGCACATCCGTCGGCCTGACCAACGGCTCGCGAAATGAGCCGCTACCGCACGGGATCGACGATCTTTGCGCGTGAACGGAAACCCGGCGGCCGCGTCAGGCGCGTGACCGCCGGTATGGCGACGGACAAAAATAACCCGCGCTGAACGCAGGAACCGTTTGTGCCACCGATGGCGAAAGGCGGCCTGTGATGGCCGCCTTGAAGTCTACTTTGTCAGAAACGGAAGTCCGCCCTTTCAGAAAACGACGGTCTTGTGGCCGTTCAGCATGACGCGGCCTTCGACGTGCTTCTTCACGGCGCGGGCGAGAACGCGGCTTTCGACATCGCGGCCCGCCGCTACGAAATCCTCGGCGGTCATGGCGTGGGAGACGCGCTCCGTCTCCTGCTCGACGATCGGGCCTTCGTCGAGGTCCGCCGTCACATAGTGCGCAGTGGCGCCGATCAGCTTCACGCCACGCTCATGGGCCTGATGATAGGGCTTGGCGCCCTTGAACGATGGCAGGAACGAGTGGTGGATGTTGATGATCTTGCCATATAGCCGCTTCGACACATTGTCCGACAGGACCTGCATGTAACGGGCGAGGACGACGAGATCGGCGTCGGTCTTGCGCACGAGATCCAGAAGGTTCTCGTCCAGCTCCGGCTTGTTGTCCTTGGTGGCCTTCCAGAAATGATAGGGAACGCCTTCGAGTTCGGCGGTGTTGCGGCTGTCCTCGTGGTTGGAGACGATGGCCACCACCTCGGCGTTCAGCCAGCCGACCTTCACCTGGTAGAGCAGATGCAGCAGCGCATGGTCGAACTTCGACACCATGATGATGATGCGCGGCTTGCGCGTGCGGTCGGTGAGCGTCGTCTTGATGCCGAAGCGGTCCACGGCGGGCTTGATCGAACGGGTGATGTCGTCGCTGGTTTTCTGCGAATCGGCCGTAAAGGCGATGCGCATGAAAAACTGACCGGTCTGGTGGTCCCAATACTGGTTGCTTTCGACGATGTTTGCGCCAATCGAGGCCAGTTCCGTGGTCACCGCGGCAACGATGCCGGACTGGTCGACGCAATTAAGAGTAAGGATGAATGAGCGATCGTTCATTGTGTACTCGTTCGATTCGGGTTCGAGGATCGGTTGCGGCTTTCCGCCTTTCAGCTTCTTATTGGCGAGCCGTACACCATTGCCGGCAGGCCCAGCCATATCGAGGACGACATTTGACGCCGCTTGCGTTTGCATTTCGCAAACATATGCCGCTGCGAAAGACCGAATGGCAGCGACCGGGCGCCATTGCCTGCCGGCAACGCCGAAAGCTGCCAAACGACAAAAAACGCCGCCATGGAGTGGCGGCGCCGGTCGATCACGGATTTTTATGAGCGGGTACCCGCCTAGCGGCGGTTGAACAGCATTGCCGCCACCAAGCCTACCACCACCAGGCCGACCGCTGCGGCGGTCGCCGGATGGTCGCGCGCTGTGCCTTCAATGACCTTGGCGCGCTTGCGCAATCCGGGCAGCGCGTCGCTGATGCGTTCGGCCAAATCCGAATAGCTGTCCCATGCGGCATCCCGGCCCTCGTCATAATAGGCCTTGCCGCGCTTCGACGCCGTTTTCTTCAACGCCGCCAATTCCTTGGACAACGAAGCTATCTGCTTTTCGAGGTCGATATCAGTCATATCGGAGAACGATGGCATGGCAATTTCCTTCTTCGCAAGAAGAAAGCCTAACGGCCTCAGCGCTCTATCGTTCCATGCCGGTCGTCAGCGGACCTGATCGAGCAGGCGCTTGCATTCGAGCAGGTCGAACAGCGCTTCCTGCAACAGCGCGCGGTTGTCGCGCGACAGCTTGGACGCATCCGAGGGCACGGGGCCTTCGTCGTCGCCCTTGCCGAGGCCGAAGAAGCGGCGGCTGGGCTTTACCCTCGGCTGCCCGACCATCATCTCATCGTCCGGGCCGCGAGGCTGCGCTGCCGGCGTGAGCGGCACGGCGTCGGCCTGCTTGCGCTGGGCAATCGCCTCGACGGCGGCAATATCGCCGCTGCCTATGGCAACCAGGAACTGATTGCCATTTTCGCGCAGCAGTTTCTGCACGCCCTTGATCGTGTAACCCTGGTCGTAGAGCATTGCGCGGATGCCCTTGATAAGCTCGACATCCTGCGGCCGGTAATAGCGGCGGCCGCCGCCCCGCTTCATCGGCTTGATCTGGGTGAAGCGCGTTTCCCAGAAACGCAGGACATGCTGCGGCAGATCGAGGTCTTCGGCGACCTCGCTGATGGTGCGGAAGGCATCGGGGCTCTTGTCCATGAGCGAAATCCTCACGCTGGACGACGATCCGGCATCATATGGCCGAATCGGTCTCCATTTCAGCGGTTTATGCTGCAACATTCAAGCCCGGCACATGGCGGCGGACCATTTTCCGCTCGCGCCAATGCGCTCGGCGGGTCGCGTTATTTCGCGGCTTTGGCCTTGCTGCTCTGGTGGGAGCGCAATATCCGGCTCTTCAAGACGTTCGACGCCTTGAAGGTCATCACGCGGCGCGGCAGGATCGGCACTTCCTCGCCGGTCTTGGGGTTGCGGCCAATGCGTTCGTTTTTCGAGCGGACGTGGAATGTCGCGAAGGACGACAGCTTCACCGTCTCGCCGCGCACGATCGCCTCGCAAATCTCGTCCAGTACGGACTCTACGAGTTCGGCGGATTCCGTGCGCGACAAACCGACCTTCCGGTACACGGCTTCAGCTAGGTCGGCGCGCGTAAGTGTCTTTCCCCCCATGCGAGCGTCCCATCTGCTTAAAAATAAAATTGTCCAGGCAATGCCGGAGCCTAAGTAATTGATCCGGCAAGGTCAAGGACCGAACCCGAGGGTTCTTGCAACCTTACCAGCGCACCAGCACCGCACCCCAGGTGAAGCCACCGCCCATCGCTTCAAGCAGGACGAGATCGCCCTTCTTGATGCGGCCGTCGGCAACGGCGACCGAGAGCGCCAGCGGCACGGACGCCGCCGATGTATTACCGTGCAGATCGACCGTCACAACCACTTTTTCGTCGGCAATCCCAAGCTTCTTGGCCGAAGCGTCAATAATTCGTTTATTCGCCTGATGCGGCACGAACCAGTCGAGGTCCTCGGCGGTAATGCCGGCTTCAGTGAACGTCGCCTCGATGACATCGGTGATCATGCCCACGGCGTGCTTGAACACCTCGCGGCCTTCCATCCTCAACTGGCCGACCGTTCCCGTGGTCGAAGGCCCGCCATCGACGTAGAGCTTTTCTTTGTGGACGCCATCGGAGCGCAGGCTTGCCGCCAGAACGCCACGGTCGGAAATATCGCCGGCGCCCTCGCCCGCCTCCAGCACGACCGCGCCCGCGCCATCGCCGAAGAGCACGCAGGTCGAACGGTCGCTCCAGTCGAGGATGCGCGAAAAGGTTTCCGAGCCGATCACCAGCGCGCGCTTTGCCAGGCCGCCGCGAATATAGAGATCGGCAGTGGTGATCGCATAGACGAAGCCCGAACACACCGCCTGCATGTCGAAGGCGAAGCCATTATGCATGCCGAGCCGGTTCTGGATTTCGACGGCGGTGGCCGGAAACGTGTTGTTGGGTGTCGAGGTCGCCAGCACGATCAGGTCGATGTCGGACGCCACCAGCCCGGCAGCGTCCAGCGCCGCGCGCGCCGCCGCCTCGCCCAGCGAAGCCGTCGTCTCGTCATCGGCGGCGATGTGGCGCTGGCGGATGCCGGTGCGCTGCGCGATCCATTCGTCGGAGGTTGCGACCATGCCTTCGAAATCGGCATTCTTCATGATGCGGCGAGGCAACGAGGCACCTATGCCGCGCACAAGCGATCTGATCAAAGGTGTATCCTATTCCTGTTCTTCGGTGTCGTCGCTGGACCGTAGCGATGCAGCGTGGGGATTGCGTGCGTGGAAAAGATCGAGGTCGGCTTCGATGCGGTCCAGCAGGCGGTTGCGCACCATGTCGTAGCCGAGTTCGACGGCGGCGGCGAAACCGTTCGAATCGGCGCCGCCATGGCTTTTTACGACGATGCCGTTGAGGCCAAGGAACACGCCGCCATTGGAGCGCCCGACATCGAGTTTTTCCCTCAGCCGGTTGAACGCGCCCCTGGCGAAAATATAGCCGATACGCGCCATCAGCGTCCGGCTCATCGCCTCGCGCAGATATTGGGCGAACTGGCGGGCGGTTCCCTCGGCGGTCTTTAGCGCGATGTTGCCGGAAAACCCTTCCGTCACCACCACGTCGACCGCGCCCTTGCCGATATCGTTGCCTTCAACGAAGCCCACATAATTCAGGGAAGCCATATTGGCGTCGCGCAGCATGCGCCCCGCCTCCTTGACCTCCTCCTGGCCCTTGATCTCCTCGACGCCGACATTGAGCATGCCGACAGTCGGCCGGTCGATGCCGAACACCGAGCGCGCCATGCCGGTGCCCAATATGGCGAAGTCGATGAGTTGGTGGGCATCCGCGCCGATGGTGGCGCCAACGTCCAGCACCACGCTTTCGCCGCGCAAAGTCGGCCAGATGGCGGCAATGGCCGGGCGGTCGATGGTCGCCATGGTGCGCAGGCAGAATTTGGACATCGCCATCAGCGCGCCGGTATTGCCGGCCGAAATGCAGGCATCCGCCGTGCCGTTCTTCACCGCCTCGATCGCTTTCCACATCGAGGATTTCCAGCGGCCGTTGCGCAGCGCGGCACTTGGCTTGTCGTCCATCCTGACGGCGACTTCGCAGTGGATAAGCTCGCTTACTTCGACCAGCTTGGGGTACCTGGCCAGAATCGGCCGCACGATTTCCTCGCGGCCATAGATGACAAAGCGAATGTCGGTGCGCCGCGTTGCGACCGTCATAAGTGCCGGTATGACCACGTCCGGCCCGTGATCGCCGCCCATGGCATCGATGGAAATCCTGATCACTCGATATTCATCTCACGGTTTGCCCCGGGCTCGCGGCGGTTTGGCGAAAATAGCGGTTTTGCGCCTGCGCACAACCGGCTTTATGTCCATTGGACCGGCTTTCAGGATTTTCCAAGCAGCAGGCGCAGCTTTCTCTGGAATTCGTTTTCGACAGGCTCGTCACCGTCGACGACTTTGGCGGCGGCAAGATCGACGCCGCCCTTGCGGGGATAAGGATCGATCGCCAGGCCGAAGAATTGTTCGGCCAATCCGCCGACATCCACGCTGTCACCGGAAAAAACCTCCGGGCTGTCCGGGCCGTCGGCGTCGATCATGATTTCGCCGCCATCGCCGAAGCCTTGGCGCCCAAGCTTGGACGCCTCGGGCAGGAACAGGCCGTCAACCGCTTCATCGATATGGGCTTGCACCGGATCGAGCGTGACGACGCAAGCCTGCGTGATATCGGCGATGACCCGGCCGGCGACCTTGATGCCGTTTCGCTTCCAGAGCGTGACGTCCAGTTCGGCCCGCCAGTTTTCCACCGACAGCAGCCCGTGCTCTTCGGCAAGTGCTGCTTTCTGGGCCGAATCGGCCTCGACCGTCACTTGCAGGCCCTTTTGCGGCAGCCGCGCGACGTGGACACTGAAGGAAACCGGGCTTTTGGGGCTAGTCTCGCTCATCAGCCTTCCTTTCAGACCGCTTCCGCTATCGGAAAGGAAAGCGTTCCGGCGCAAATAGCCTCGGATGGCTGCAAGGCAAGGTCTTTTTCGACGCGCAGCGCATAGGCGGCAAGGTTCTGCGCCTGCGGCCATTCGGTCGCTTCCGGCGTCACATTGCGGGTAAGGGCGGCCGCGAGCGACGCGCCATCGCCGCGTTCCAGCGAATCGGCATAGGCGGCGGTGCGGCCATAAAACATCTTGGCCAGCTTCTTCATGCGCTTGGGCACGCCGACATCGCTGATGCCCAGTTCGCGCAGCGAATGCTCCACATCCAGGAAGAACTCATCGATCAGCACCTGCGCAAGCAGTTGCGAGACGCCCTGCTCGCCATGCAGCCGGTGCTGAAACAGGAACATGTGCAGCGAAAGCATCTCAAACCGGCCAAGCGGCGTATCCGGCACGTTCCAGTGCGAATAAAAGACGCTTTGCCGCGCCGCCGCCACGATTTCCCCGTAGAGCGCCTCGGTAATCGCACGGTTGGCATGGCGTTCGCGGCCAAACAGGCGCTTGAACATAGAGGGAAGCTCTCCCGAAAGTTGATCATCGGCCCGAAGGTTGGTTTCTGGCCTGAAAGTTGATAGCTGGTCCGAGGGTGGTTTGTTGGGGTGGCGTTGTTGCATCGGCAGCCAAGCTGGTTTACCGGTTTTGCGGCGCCGTGCAAGCCGGCCGATCTAATGGAGTTGTTGTTGCGCGCGCAAAAGGTCAAGCCAATTTCTTCGCCAAAGCCCATTTCTTCGCCAAGGTCGGTATTTTCGGCAATCCCAACCGGGATCGTGTCGATGCTGGCGGTGGTTTCCGTGCTGTCTGCCTGCAACACGTCGAAGACGTTCGGCGACCTTAGCCCCGGCGAAACCCTCAACCAGGGCTACATCGTCGACCAGGAATCGCTCGACCTCGTGCCTGTCGGCTCCAGCCGCGAGCAGGTGGTGCTGGCGCTTGGCAGCCCGTCAACCACGGCGACCTTCGACAACGAGGTCTTCTATTACATTTCACAGACGCGCCGCCGCGCCGTCGCCTTCGCCAAGCCGAAGCTTGTCGACCAGAAGGTGCTCGCCGTTTATTTCGGCCCGGACGGGCGCGTCGCCAGCATCGCCAATTACGGCTTGAAGGACGGCAAGGTGTTCGACTTCATCTCGCGCACCACGCCGACCGGCGGCAAGGACCAGAACTTCTTGATGCAGGTCATCAAGGGCGCCGGCAAGATGGCCCCCAGCGTGCCAAGCGGCTTGAACCAGGGCATGTAGCGCAAGGCGCTTTACCGTCGTCAGGCAGTTTTCGCATTCACCAAGCAAAAAACAAAAACCCGCGGGATCGCTCCCGCGGGTTTTCTTGTCGCTTGACCGGATCAGGCAGCGTGGGCCAGCACCGCCAGCAGCAGCAAGGCCACGATATTGGTGATCTTGATTGCCGGATTGACCGCCGGGCCAGCCGTATCCTTGTAGGGGTCGCCGACCGTATCGCCGGTGACCGAGGCCTTGTGCGCTTCGGAACCCTTCAGGTGCTTGACGCCGTCCTTGTCGGTGAAGCCGTCCTCGAACGACTTCTTGGCATTGTCCCACGCACCGCCGCCGGAGGTCATCGAGATGGCGACGAAGAGGCCGTTGACGATGACGCCGAGCAGCGAAGCGCCAAGCGCGGCAAAGGCCGAGGCCTTTGAGCCGGAGATCAGCAGCACGCCGAAATAGACGACGAGCGGCGCCAGCACCGGCAGCAGCGAGGGAATGATCATTTCCTTGATCGCCGCCTTGGTCAGGATATCTACCGCGCGCGCATAATTCGGCTTGGAGGTGCCGGCCATGATGCCGGGGTCCTCGCGGAACTGCTTGCGCACTTCTTCCACGATGGAACCGGCAGCCCGGCCCACCGCCGTCATGGCGATGCCGCCGAACAGGTAGGGAATGAGGCCGCCGAAGATCAGGCCGGCGACGACGTAAGGGTTGGAGAGGTCGAACGAAACTTCGCCCATGCCCTGGAAGTAGGGGAACTTGTCGCCATTGGCGGCAAAGAACTTCAGGTCGTTCGAATAGGCGGCGAACAGCACCAGCGCGCCAAGGCCGGCGGAACCGATGGCGTAGCCCTTGGTGACCGCCTTGGTGGTGTTGCCGACCGCATCGAGCGCGTCGGTGGAGTGGCGCACTTCCTTGGGAAGGCCGGCCATTTCCGCGATGCCGCCGGCATTGTCCGTTACCGGGCCGAAGGCGTCGAGCGCCACGATCATGCCGGCGAGGCCGAGCATGGTGGTGACGGCGATGGCCGTGCCGAACAGGCCGGCCAGCTGGTAGGTGCCGATGATGCCGCCGACGATGACGATGGCCGGCAACGCCGTCGATTCCAGCGAAACCGCAAGGCCCTGGATGACGTTGGTGCCGTG
>DASYCS010000045.1:0-2939 GCA_036500025.1 Mesorhizobium sp.
CAATATGGCGGCTCGGATCGTCTCCGGCGCTTCCGAACGCGGATTGTCGTCGGTGACGATGGTGACATCCGCAAGCCGCGTTGCAATCTCACCCATGATCGGTCGCTTGCCCCTGTCGCGGTCGCCACCGCAGCCGAACACCACGACGACCTTGCCGGTAGTGAAGGGCCGCACGGCGCTCAGCACATTCTCCAAAGCATCCGGCTTATGCGCATAATCGACATAGACCGGCGCGCCATTGGCGGTGGTGCCGATCAGATCGAGCCGCCCCGGCGCGCCTTTCAGCTTCTCCAGCGCCGCAATCGCGGTGGCGACGGGCGTTCCCGTGGAAATGGCAAGCCCGGCCGAAACCAGCGCATTGGCAATTTGAAAATCGCCGGCCAGCGGCAGGTCGATCTCGTAAAGCACACCGTCCGCTTCAACTTCGGCGCGCTGGCGACTACGCTCATGCTCGACGCGCTTGAGCTTGAGGAAAGAGCCATGCCGCCCAACCGTCAGCACGTCCAGCCCGGCAGCTAGCGCCGCCTTGACCGTCGGTTCCGACCACGCATCGTCGGCGAAGATGACGGCCGGCGCGCCCTTGGGCAGCAGCGTATCGAACAGCCGCAGCTTGGCGCGGTGATATTCCTCCATGGTCGGATGGTAATCCATGTGGTCGCGGCCGAGATTGGTGAAGCCGCCGGCCTTGAGCCGGACGCCATCGAGCCGCCGCTGGTCGAGGCCATGGCTGGATGCCTCCATCGAGGCATGCGTGACGCCCGCCTGCGCCAGTTCGGCAAGCAGCCGGTGCAGCGCCACCGGATCGGGCGTGGTCAGTGAGCCATATTCGTTGCGGCCGGGCGCAACCACGCCGGTCGTGCCGATCGAAGCCGCTTGCAGCCCGGCGCGCTCCCAAATCTGCCGGGTGAAGGCCGCCACGGAAGTTTTGCCCGCCGTGCCCGTTATGGCCACCATCGTTTCCGGCTGTGCACGGAAGAATCGGGCAGCGCTCAGCGCCAGCGCCAGGCGCGGATCGGCAACGGAGAAAAACGGGATCGAAAGCCCGGCGACCGCGCTGCCGCTGGCGCCGACGACCGCCACCGCGCCGCGGCTGGCGGCGTCGGCCGCATAGGCCGAGCCATCCGCCTTGCTGCCGGCCAGCGCAAAAAACAGCGTTCCCGGCGCGACCTGCCGGGAATCGGAGGAAATGCCGGTGACCACTGTGTCAGAAGGCGCAATGCCTTCGATGGGCACGATACCGGCAAGTTCTTTGAGCTTCATGGAAATCCGTTCGTCCCACCGTTTGCAAAACGACGCGCCGCTAACGGCGCGTCGACGAGAATCACTCGGAAGAAACCAGTGTTGCACCGTTTTCATGGCTGAAATCCGGCTTTACGCCAAGCATGGCCGCCGAACGCGAGATGATGTTATGGGCGATGATGCCGGCGTTCGACGCGGCGGTGGCGCCCATTCCGGGCTTTTCCGGGCGCGGCGCGTCGGCAATCGTGAACACCAGATATTGTGGATCGTCCATCGGAAAGGCGGCAACGAAGGTGTTGAAATTCAAATCCTTCGAATAACGGCCGTTGATGACTTTTTCGGCCGTTCCGGTCTTGCCGCCGACGCGGTAGCCGGGAACCCTGGCGTTTCTAGCCGAGCCTTTCTCGGCGTTGAGCGTATAGAGGTAGCGTATGCCTTCGACGGTCTTTTCGTTGACCACTTTCTTGGCGGTAGCCATTGCACTCTCTGCGCTGCGCACGAGGAATGTCGGCTCCATCAGGTAGCCGCCATTGATAAGTGCTGCGCAGCCCACGGCTGCTTGCAGCGGCGTCGTCGACACGCCGTGGCCAAAGGCGATGGTGAAGGAATTTACCTGCTTCCAGACCTTCGGCTCGGTCGGGCGGGCGACTTCAGGCAGCTCGGTCTGCATCTTTTCAAGGATGCCGACACGGTGCAGGAATTCCCGGTGAGCGTCGATGCCGACCAGCTCGGCTTCCCTCGCCGAACCGATATTGGATGAATAGAGGAACACTTCCGGCAGTGACAGCATCCTGTTCTTGCCGTGGAAATCGTGAATGGCCTGGTGGCCGACCCGGATTGGATGCGAGGCGTCGAAACGGCTGTTCATCGTCGCCTTGCCGGAATCGAGCGCCATGGCCGAGGTGAAGCTCTTGAAGGTAGACCCCATTTCGTAGAGGCCCGCCGACATGCGGTTCAGCCTGTTCTTGTCTTGTGCATTGTATGGATTATTCGGATCGTAGTCCGGCACCGAGGCCATGGCGATCACTTCGCCGGTCTTGACGTTGAGAACGACCGCGCCGGCGGCAATGGCGTGGAACCGCTCCATCCCCGACACGATCTCGTCATGCGCGATGTGCTGGACGCGCAGGTCAATCGACAGTTTCACCGGCGCCAGGTCCCTGGGCATGGCCAGGCCGGACGCCTGAAGATCGCTCAGGCCCTGGCTGTCGATGTATTTCTCCATGCCAGAGATGCCCTGATTATCGATATTGGTCATGCCGACGACATAGGTCGAGGTATCGCCGCTGGGATAGAAGCGGCGCTTTTCGGTGCGAAAGCCGATACCCGGAATGCCCAGTTGCAGAATGTCGTTCTGCTGCTTCGGCGTCAGCTGGCGTTGCAGCCAGACGAAGCCGGCGCCGCTTTTCAGCTTGTGGTAGGTCTGCTCGTAGTCGATCTCCGGCAACACCGTCGACAGTTTTTCGATGGCCTCGTCGGCATCCACGATGTGGCGCGGCTCGGCATAGAGCGAGGCCGTCTTGATGTCGGTGGCCAGCAATTCGCCGTTGCGGTCGACGATATCGGGCCGCGATGCCGTCACCCGGCTGGCCGGCGCGCCGGAATTGTCCGGGTCCTGATAGCCGAGATAGACCAGCCGGCCGGCAATCATCGTGTAGATACCGAAAAACACGGCCATCGTCATCACTACGCGCGTCTTG
>DASYCS010000046.1:0-8244 GCA_036500025.1 Mesorhizobium sp.
GTTCAGCATGCCGTTCTGCATGGCGGTCGGTTTCTTCGACGGCGACGCCGGTCTGGAGCAGTTTACCGACGAGAAAGCCAGGGACCCGAAAATACTGGAGCTGGCATCCAAGATTTCCTACGTCATCGACCCGGAAAACGAGTATCCACGCAACTACACCGGCCATATACGGGTGACTTTGGCCGATGGTTCGGTGCGCGAATTGCGCCAGCCGCATATGCGCGGCGGCGTCAGGGAGCCGCTGACGCGCGAGCAGTTGATCGCAAAGTTCCGCGGCAATGTCAGCTATGGCGGGGCAAGCGCCACGTTTGGCGACCGCCTGCTCGACTTCTGCCTCAATCTCGAAGACTGCTCCGACATGCGGGCCTTTGGCGTGTTCCGGGATCTCGCCGACGGGGTGTGAACTCAATTGACCGGCTGGCGTCTGGCTGCCGGTTTCCAGATATGCTGCCCAGATGCGCGTCCCGAATACGCCGTCCAAAATACACAGTAAGGAGTGGCAAAGTGCAATTCAGACTGACCGATGAAGCCGTTCCAGCCGTGAAGGCAGGCCCTGAGCTTTGCGCATTCTTCGCCAAAGTTGTGCGGCCATGACGGGGGCGGTTGAACCCAGCATTTCGGAGCAACTGGCCGATTGGCTGGTCGGCATCGATCTCGCCGCCATTCCGGGCCGTGCCCGCGATGCCGCGCTGGACACGACGATCGATGTGGTCGGCCTTTGCGTCGCGGCAAGGGACAATGATTATACGAAGGCGGCGTTGGCGGCATGGAACGGTGCTGGCCCCTGCACGGTATTCGGCATCGGCGAAACGCGTGATCCTTATAGTGCTGCGCTCATCAACGGCACCGCCGCGCATGGCGAGGATTTCGACAACACCTTCGAAGGTTGTCCGGTCCATTCGGGAGCGGTGATCGTTCCGGCCATTCTTGCGATGGCGCAGAGCGAGGGGATAGATGGCGCGCGCACGCTAAGCTCACTTGCCGTCGGCATCGAACTGATGTGCCGGCTCGGCCTTGTCGCGCGCAAGGGCATTCATGCCGCCGGCTTTCATCCGACCGCCGTTTTGGGCACCGTTTCGGCGGCGGCGGCGGCCGGCGTGATGCTTGGCCTGAACCGCAGGCAGTTCGTCGATGCGCTGGGGGTGGCCGGCAGCATGGCGTCGGGCATCATCGAATATCTTTCCGATGGCTCATGGACCAAGCGGATGCACCCCGGCTGGGCGGCGCAAGCCGGAATGCGGGCGGCGCGGATGGGGCAGGCCGGTTTTCGCGGGCCGCGAACCATGTTCGAAGGCGAGCATGGCCTGTTCAGATCGTTCGCGCCCACCCTGACGCCCGATTTCAGCCAGCTTGTCGACCGGTTGGGGTCTAGTTGGCAGATGGAGAATGTCGCCTTTAAGCCCTATGCGTGCGGAACGATGACCCAGCCATACATCGACTGCGCGATCGCGCTTCGCAACGATGGCGTGCGTCCGCAGGACATTGTCGACATCGTCTGCGAGACCGCGGACGGCACGGTCCACCGGCTATGGGAGCCGTTGCAGCTGAAGCAGCGGCCGCCGAACGGCTATGCGGCGAAGTTCAGCACGCCCTATTGCGTCGCCGTCGGGTTGATCGACGGGGAGGGCGGCTTGCAGCAATTCACCGACGAGCGCGTCGCCGACCCGGAGATTGCAGCGCTTGCCGGCCGCGTCCGCTACGAGATCGACCCCGACAACGAATACCCCCTCAACTATACCGGCCATCTGCGCGCGCTGCTCAGCGACGGGCGCGTCGTCGAAAAGCGCCAGCCCACGCTGCGCGGCGGCACGCGCCAGCCGATGGGAAGGGAGGAACTCATTGCCAAATATCGCAAGAATGCCCTCTATGGCGGCGTCGGCGAGGCTAAGGCGAGCGCCATGCTGGACGCCATCCTGGCGATAGGCACAACCGGCAGTCCCGCCGAACTAGGCGAGGCGGCCCGTCGAAAGGACGTCTGATGGATAAGCGCGAACTCGCCGGAAAGACGGCGCTGGTCACCGGGGCGGCCCGCAACATCGGCCGCTCGATAGCGGTGGCTTTGGCAAAGCGGGGCGCCAATATCGTCGTTTGCGCGCTAAGCTCGGCAAACGAAGCCGCCGAAACCGCCGCGCTCGCCGAAGCCGAGGGCGTGCAGGCGATGGTTTGCCTTGGCGATGTCACCAGCGAGGCCGATGTGCAGCGGATTGTCGCGCAGGCCTGCGAACGCTTTGGCGGCATCGATTTCCTCGTCAATAACGCCGCCGTTCGCCGTGAGGCAAAGATCGAGGACGTCACCCTTGAGCAATGGCACTCGCTGCTGGCGGTCATGCTGGACGGGCCATTCCTGATGTCGAAAGCCTGCATTGCGAGCATGAGGCAGCGGGGCTCGGGCCGCATCGTCAATATCGGCGGCATGACCGGACATACCGGCGCGCCGGAACGCGCCGCGACGGTAACCGGCAAGGCTGGCCTAGCCGGCCTGACGCGCGCGCTGGCGCATGATCTCGCCGGCGACGGAGTGACGGTCAATTGCGTGGTGCCGGGCATGATCGATACGGTGCGCGGCGGCTCCAACGCACTCGCGCCGGCCCATCATGCCACGCGAAACCTCTTGCTGGGGCGCCGGGGACGTCCCGAAGAAGTAGCCGATCTCGTTGCATATCTTTGCGGCCCGCTGGCCGGCTTCGTGACGGGCCAATCCATTCATGTTAACGGCGGTACATTCATGGCTTGAACGCAATGGTTTCGATTCGCCGGGGATAATGAACCAGACGCGGCGGGCTGGAGGGGAACTGGCTTGGACTACCTGACGCGTGCCCGATATGCCGGGTCGTTCCGTGCGAGACCGAAGAACGGCTTGGCTGGCCGAGGCCGGAAGTGGAATATCGCATGACCCCCGCCAGCGCCTCCATGGTCCATCAGCCGGAGCTCAAGCCGCTCTACCTTCAGATACAGGAAATGCTCATCGAGCGCGTGGTCAACGGCGAATGGGGGCCGGGTGAGATGCTGCCGTCGGAAATGCGCCTGGCGGTGGAATATAACGTCCACCAGGGCACGGTGCGCAAGGCGCTGGACGCGATGGCGATGCGCAATCTCATCGTGCGCCATCAAGGCAAGGGCACCTTCGTCGCCAGCGTGTCGATGCGCCACAGCCCCTTCCGTTACTTCAAGCTCGTCTTCCTGAATAATCCTGCCGAACGCCCTGTCAGCCATTTCATTTCGATCACCGTTGCCCAGGCGTCGAAACAGGAACAATCGGCGCTCCAGCTGGCCGGTCCCGAAGACAAGGTCGTGCGCGCTACCAAGGTGCGCGCCTATGGCGCCGTCCCGGCGATAATGGAGGAAATAGCCTACCCGGAGGGCATGTTTCCCGGATTGGCCGACCTGTTCCGCAAGCTTCATCCCGACACGACCTACGGACTGCTGGAGCAGAAATACCGCGTGCTGATCACCACGGTAAAGGACCAGATCGGCTCGGCCGCCGCCACCAGCCTCGATGCGGAGCACCTGAAAGTTGCCATCGGCGAGCCGCTTCTGCGCATCAACCGTACCGCCTTCGCCGTTGACGGCCGCCCCGCCGAGTGGCGCGTCAGCCGCTGCACGAATGCCTGCGAATACGTTCTCGATCAGATGTGATCGGTTGGCGATGCGCAAGCATCGGTGACCGGTGAGCAGGGGCCGGTAACCGGTCAGCGAGACAAGCCGCTGTGACCGGTCATCAGGGCGCAGCAGCGGTGAGCGCGGGGCGAGCAGCGGCGATTGTCGGCAATTGACTCGTCAGTACCTCTTATATAAGATATATGTATGGCATGGATCGGGAGGTCGGTTCCAGCCGATGGGAGGATATTATGTGGAATAGACGCGCTGTTTCGGCTGGTTTGCTGTTGGGGCCTCTTCTTTGGGCCGTCCCGACTTTCGCCCAGGAAAACAAATACGACTATCCGGTCACCACCGTTACCTTGACCACCCACTCCAAGCCCGGCGCCGGTTCGGACTTGTTCCTGCGCAAGCTGAGTGCGGCCCTGTCGAAGGAAATGGGCATCAACTTCGTCGTCGATTACTGGACGGGCGGCAGCGGCGCCAAGGCGATGGCGGAACTGGCGAAGGCCAAGCCCGACGGCTCGGTTTTCTATGCGACGACGCCGACGCACATCAACACGTCCCTGCTCAGCGAGCCGCCGGTTACCTATAAGGACATCGACTACATCGCCAACGTGTTCTTCGACCCGGAGATCATCTACACGCTCTCTTCCAGCCCCTTCAAAACGATGAAGGACGCCGTCGATGCAGCGAAGGCCTCGCCGGGAAGTCAGATCTGGGGCGGATCGACCCCCGGATCGCTGGAGCGTCAGATTCTCGAACGCATCAACCAGCACACGGGCGCCGGCGCGGTAGTAGTGCCGCACGACGATGGCGCCGGTCTTTTGATCGACGTCCTCAACGGCACGGTCTCGCTGGGCGTCGGGGAATTGCAGGAAGTGCAAAGCTACCTTCAGGCCGGCAAGATGAAAGTCCTGGCGGTTTACTATCCGCAGCGTCTGGAAATGTTGCCGGATGTTCCGACCATCCAGGAACTGGGACTAGACACCGAAACCGTCCGCAAGTTTCGCGGTCTGGCCGGGCCGAAGGGCATTCCGCCGGAGACCGTGAAAAAGATCGACACGGCCATCGAGGCAATTCTCAAGGACAAGGACTTCATCAAGATTTATAGCGAGGATAACCTTGTGCCTGGCTATATGAACCAGGAAGACTACCGCGCTTTCATGGTAAAGTTCGTGGAAGCTGAAAAAGGCTTCATCAAGGACTTCGGAATCAAGAACGACTGAACTTGAGTATGCTGGTGGGCCTGCCGGAATACGGGGGTCGCCGTAAGCAATCGGCATGGTAAAAATGGCGCGGCAGCGTCCGTTGAAAACAAGCGGCCGGGATGGATTTCCCGGCCGCTTGTTTTTTGTCCGGACGCTTGCTTTGTCCCGTCGAGGCCCGGATTGCTCCTTTCCGGCCGGATATTCCCGTTTGACCGCCGGGAATTCATTTGAGATCGACCGAGCAGCGGCGCAATCAATCGTGCCAGGCGATTAGAATGATCTTCTAAATCAATTGGAGAAAAGAGAAGGATTTCGCTAGGAAGCGTGGAAATCATGTAATTCCGAGAATTCGCAAATGACCATTACTGCAACTGCCCCCCAATCACGCGCCGATAACGCCCTTGCAGCCTATGTGCCGGGTCTTGTCCTGGTTGCGGTCATCACGGCTGCCGCTTACGGCGTCAGGCACCTTCCGTTCATGTCGCCGCTCAGCCCGATGATCCTTGCGATCTTCGTCGGCATGCTGTTTGCCAATGTTGTCGGCAGCAATATTTCGGCGGCGGAAGGAATCTCCATTTCCGGCAAACGGCTTTTGCGGCTTGCCGTTGCTTTGCTCGGCCTTCAGATATCGTTCGCGCAGTTGGCGGAGATCGGTGTCCGCGGCGTCGGCCTGGCCGCAATCGGCCTGTTTTCCACATTTCTCTTCACGATCTGGATGGGCAAACTGTTGGGCGTAGACCGCAATGTCGCGCGCTTGCTTGCGGCGGGTACGGCCGTTTGCGGCGCATCCGCGATTGCCGCGGCCAATGCGGTCACCGGCGCCGACGATGAAGACACCTCCTACGCCGTCGCCTGCATCACCCTGTTCGGCACGATAGCGATGTTCCTGTTCCCGTTCCTGAACTTCGTCGCCGGGCTGTCGAGCCACGCCTATGGGCTATGGGTCGGCCTGTCGGTCCATGAGGTTGCGCAGGTGGTCGGAGCGGGCTTCCAGGGCGGCAAGGAAGCGGGCGAAATCGCCGTCATCACCAAGCTTTCCCGCATCATGATGCTGGCTCCGCTGATCATCGGCATGTCCTTTGTTCTCTCGCGGTCTTCGAGCAGGGCTTCCGACAAGAAAGGGCAGGTGCCGCTGGTGCCGTTCTTCGTGGTGGGCTTCCTGGTGCTTGCCGCACTCAACAGCTTCGGCCTGGTGCCGGAGGCCATCCGTTCGCCGATCGTCACCGCAACGCCGGTCTTGCTGACCGCCGCCATGGCAGCACTTGGCCTGGGCACCAGCGTGTCCAAGCTCAAGCAGCACGGCCTGCGTCCGTTCCTGCTTGCCGGCATGGCCACCGTGTTCATCGCCGGCGTCGGCTTCCTGATGGTGACGCTGGTGGCGTGATAGTGCTGTGCCGTGCGGCCTCGGTGGGCTAAACAAGCCAACCGGCCCCCCAATTTGGGGCAATGCGGATAAGAGGTCTTTGTGACGTTCGATCAACTCAGGATATTTCTGGCCGTTGCCGAGCGCGAGCATGTGACGCGGGCGGCCGATTTCCTCAACCTCACCCAATCGACGGTCAGCGGCGCGATCACCGCGCTGGAAGCGCGGCACAACGTAAAGCTGTTTCATCGGGTTGGCCGGCGCATCGAATTGACGGACGAAGGCCGGATATTCGCAGACGAAGCGCGGGCAATTCTGGCCGCGGTCCGCTCTGCTGAAACCACCTTGGCGGATTTGGGCGGCGCCCCGCGCGGCGCGCTCTCCATCTTTGCCAGCCAGACGATTACCAGCTATTGGCTACCGCAATATCTGGTCGGGTTCCACAAGCTTTATCCGCAGATCGATCTGCATCTGGAGGCCGGAAACACCGCCCAATGCGTTCGCGCCGTAAATGCCGGCTCGGCCGACATCGGTTTCATCGAAGGAACGATCAACGAGCCTGGCGTTTGCACCAGGCTGGTGGCGCGCGATCGTCTCGTCATCGTGGTGGGCGCAGACCATCCATGGGCGAAAAAGCCGCCGCAATCGCCTCTGGAGCTTGTCGAGCAGCAATGGGTCCTGCGCGAGAAAGGTTCGGGCACGCGCTCAAGCTTCGAAGAAGCCCTGAGCGCGCACGCCATCCAGCCGTCGCAGCTTCGCGTCGCGATCGAACTTCCCTCCAATGAGGGCATTTGCACCGCCGTGGCAACCGGTCAGTATCCGACCGCCGTTTCCGAGACGGTCGCCGAGGCGGGCGTGAATTCCGGAAGGCTGGTGACGGTGCCGTTCGAACTGCCCTCGCGGGCATTCAGCCTCATCCTTCACAGGGAGCGCCACCAGAGCCGCGCGTGCAAGGCGTTTTGTGAGATGTTGCCGGCACGCGAAAGCCTTTAACGCGCGATGCAGCGCTTCCGTCAGGTAATAAGTAGTATATGGAGAAATTCCGCTGGTGGAGCTGAGGAGGATCGAACTCCTGACCTCGTCATTGCGAACGACGCGCTCTCCCAGCTGAGCTACAGCCCCATCAGCGGATGGGGCATTTATGAGGCGAGGCCGGTGACTGTCAAGCATATGCGCATGCCGGACGCCAGATTTCCCATGGTCGTGCGGTGCCGATTGCGCGGGCGGCTTCGCCGGCTTGCGGCACGCCTGTCCGGCACGGGAGAGGTGGGGTCTTGCCGGTTCCCTCGTCAGTGGCTACATGTCGGCCAGTTGATGGAGGTTTGAATGAACGCGCTAATCGATACGCTGATCTACGCGCTCAGCCTCTACTGGTGGATCATCATCGCGTCGGCCATTTTTTCGTGGCTGTTCGCCTTCAACGTGGTCAATTCCCGCAACCAGTTCGTCAATAATATCGGCACGGTGCTTTATCGGCTGACTGAGCCGGTTTATCGGCCTATCCGCCGCTATCTGCCGGATCTAGGCGGCATCGACATATCGCCCATCATCGTGTTGCTGATCATCTTTTTCCTGCAACGGTTTCTCGACACGACAGTCCGGGCCGCCTTTTACTATTAAGTTTCGCCAGCCGGGCTTCGCCAGTGCTACCGGCCCTGCGCGAGGTCGAGGCAGCGTTGCCACAGATCGGCATCGACGTCGATCAAGATTGAATCCCGATCCTGTTTGCCCGCTGTCGCTCCGCTGCCCGGCAATCGCACTCCGGCGGCCTCGAAACTTTCCGCAAGGGCGCCAAGGCTTTCCGCAAAGC
This sequence comes from Mesorhizobium sp., assembly GCA_036500025.1. GTDB lineage: Bacteria > Pseudomonadota > Alphaproteobacteria > Rhizobiales > Rhizobiaceae > Mesorhizobium. The sequence goes on from DASYCS010000046.1 coordinate 7,982, forward strand.
GGGCGCTGAAGCGGGCGGGATCGATCGCCAGCGTGAATTGGCCAACGCCGGGCGGCCCGCCTTGATCGTCGCCGAACATGCTGGCCTGCGAACTCAGCTTCGCCCCGGTTAGCGCCGTCGCCAATATTTCGATCATCAGCGCCAGATTGGCTCCCTTTTGCCCACCACTCGGCAGCAGCGATCCGCGCAGGCCTTCGCCTGCGTCGGTGGTCGGCGCGCCGGACCCGTCTTGCGCCCAGCCGGTGGGTATCGGCTGGCCCCGG
>DASYCS010000047.1:0-4674 GCA_036500025.1 Mesorhizobium sp.
GCCGAGGTCAAGGATGTCTGGACCTTCGCCCGCGACACCCGCTCGCGCGATCCGAACTGGAAACTGGTCGCCACCGAAGAAGAAGATTGACCGCAAGGCGGCGGCGAGGCTGTCGTGTCGCTCTCTTCCCTTTTTCGCCCGGTGCCTTTCACGGCTTTGCCTGGCTGGGGCCAGCGCGATCACCTGCCCGCCTTCGAGGCTTTCCGCCGCTCGGCCTTCCATGTCCTTAACAAGCCTTACCGCACCGGTGCGCTTGGCGTCGCCTTTGACGGCTTTGCCGAAGCCTATGCCGCCGCGCGAACCGTTTCGCCGGCGAATCGAGCCGAGGCGCAGGCCTTCTTCGAGCATTTCTTCGTCCCGGCCCTGATTGTTCCCGAAGATGGGCAGGCAGGCCTCGTCACCGGCCTCTACGAGCCGCAGGCTAAGGCGTCTCCCGTTCGCACCGAGACTTTTAGCGTGCCGCTGCTGTCGCGGCCGGCCGATCTCATCGATGTGGACGACGCCGACCACCCCGCCGGCATGGACCCCTACCTCGCCTTTGCCCGCAAGACGCCGGACGGTCTGGTGGAATATTTCGAGCGCGGCGAGATCGAGCGCGGCGCGCTTTGCGGCCGGGGGCTGGCGATCGCCTGGCTGGCCGACCAGGTGGAGGCCTTCTTCATCCATGTGCAGGGCGCCGCGCGCCTTGCCATGACCGATGGCCGACTGGTCCGCGTCACCTATGCGGCCAAGTCCGGCCAGCGCTTCAGCGGTCCCGGCCGCATTCTGGCCGATCTGGGCGAGATTCCGCTCGAAAAGGTGACGATGCAGTCCATTCGGGCCTGGTTCAAGGCCAATCCGGACCGCATCGATGAAATCCTTTGGCAAAACCGGTCCTACATTTTCTTCCGCGAGGCGGCGGTGGACGATCCGGCGCTCGGCCCGGTCGCGGCCGCCAAGGTGCCGCTGACGCCCGGCCATTCGGTTGCCGTCGACCGGCTGCTGCACACGTTCGGCACGCCCTTCTATATCGACGCGCCCGGCCTGACGGCCTTTGGCGGCGAAAGCTTCCGCCGGCTGATGATTGCGCAGGACACCGGCTCGGCGATAACCGGCCCGGCGCGCGGCGATTTGTTTGCCGGTTCGGGCGATGCTGCCGGCGAGATTGCCGGCGTCGTGCGCAATGCGGCCGATTTCTATGCGCTTCTCCCGCTCGGCCTTGTTTCGGGGCCGAATCGATGAAGCGGCAAGATGGCGGGCTGAAGGAAGAAGACCGGGTGCTGTGGAGCCTGGTTGCCCGCACGGCGATGCCCTTGAAAACGACCAGGGCGGTCGTCGTTCCAGAGCCTTCCCCCGAAGCGCGGGCAATGCCGCTCGAACCGGCCAGGGTCGCCATCGCGCCCGGCGGCGCGCCCAAGGTAAAAAGCCTGCGCGTCTCGCACATTCTCGATGAACCGACGCTGGATAAATTGTCCAAGGGGCGACTGCCGATCGAAGGCCGGGTCGACCTGCATGGCCTGACGCAGGACGAGGCCTATTCGCTGCTGTTTTCGTTCCTGCAACGCGCCCATGCCGGCGGCGTGCGCTATGTGCTGGTCATTACCGGCAAGGGCTCGTCTTCCGGCGGCGACGGCGTTTTGCGCCGGTCGGTGCCGGCTTGGCTGTCGACGCCTGCCTTTCGGCTGCTGGTTTCCAGCCACGACCATGCGGCGCGCCAGCATGGCGGTTCGGGCGCGCTTTACGTGCGTTTGCGCCGGACGCGGCCATGAGGAGTGGCAAGAGGAGGGCGGCGGCATGACGCCGCTGGGCGAACGCATCCGCGCCTTGCGGCGCGAGCGCAGCGTCAGCCAGAAGGAAATGGCGGCTGCGGTCGGCGTCAGCGCCGCCTATCTTTCGGCGCTGGAGCATGGCCGCCGCGGTGCGCCGACCTGGGCGCTTACCCAGAAGATCATCGGCTACTTCAACATCATATGGGACGACGCGGAGGAGTTGGAGCTTCTGGCGCAGGCTTCGCATCCGCGCGTCACGCTCGACACGTCCAGCCTGTCGCCGGCGGCAACCGCGCTCGCCAACCTTCTCGCCGCCGAGATCGGCAGGCTTGGCGAGGCCGATCTTTTGGCGCTGGCCGCCTCCATCCGGGAAATGGCGTCGCGACGATGATGGGACCGCCGCTCTGTCGTCATGCATCGGAGGCTGCCGGGGAAGCTGTCTGGCAGGCCCGTAAAAGCCGCCGCCTGACGGAAAGTTGACTCAGCGCCCAAAAATCCCTACATACGTCATGTCGATATTTGCTTGACCGACTTTTGTTATGCGTGCGTGACGCGCGCTCTTGACGAACTTCCCATCAAAAATCGGGACGAAAGCCGCAGCGCAGTCGCGCGGCGGTGAACGACTATTGCCATGGAAAGGGTTCGCTATGAGCACCGGCACAGTAAAGTGGTTTAACGCCACCAAAGGCTTCGGCTTCATTCAGCCAGACGACGGTTCGGCCGACGTTTTCGTACACATCTCCGCTGTCGAGCGCGCCGGAATGCGCGATTTGGCCGAAGGCCAGAAGCTTGACTACGAGATGGTCCGCGACAACAGGTCCGGCAAGATGTCCGCCGACCAGTTGAAGGCGGCCTGACAGGAATTCGATGCACCGGTGACCACGGATGTACTGGCATCGGTGTAATGAATTTCCATGGAAGGTCAGGCGAATGCCTGGCCTTTTTCATTTGCGATCCTGTTCGCCGCGCAATCTTTGGAAGCAATTCCGGGAAATATAGGAACCGATCCGGATTTCTGGCGGGGCGATGAATTTTGCTTTATCAGGATCATGTGAGGTCAGGAGCATGACAGTGAGCGATACGTCAAAACGATCCCGCGACCAGGCCGAATCCATTTTCAGCAAGACGCAGACCCAGGCCATGTCCCTGAACCGGATCATTTCCGAACAGGACGCCGCCAGCAATGCACGCGTTGCCAAGACCGCGAGGCTGCGCGAATTGCGGCTGGAAAAGGAAGCCGCCGCTCTTGCCGTCGAGGCGGCATCGCCCAAGGCGGCATCGTCCAAGAATGCGGGGAAACGCTGATGGCCAAACGCGGGGCTGAAGATGCCATCGCTGTCGATTCGACTGTCGCCGATATCGTCGAAAAGCTCGACAAACCGGTCGAATATGTCAGGCGCGTCCTGGAAAAACTGGAATATTGCCGGCGCATTCATGGCGACGCACAAGTTCGTGTCGGCGTTCTCAGCCGCCCGGAATGCCCGAACTACCTGATCGAATATATACATACGGACAAGAAAACCCGCGAAACCTCCATACGCCCGCAGGCGGCTTTCAGCGGCAGCACCCACCGCGAACTGGCGCCCCGTCACATCGACGATCCCCGAAACTGGTCGCCGGAAGAAATGAACATTACCGCTGTCGCGGCGCTTATCGGCCGGCTGCGCAATCCGCGCGCCGTATCCCGCTTTTCGGACGAGGATTGAACCATGGCGATCCGTTTCTCCAGCAAGGAACAACCGGCCGTGCCCGCTTCCAAGGGCGGCAAGCCGGCCCCGGAAGCCGAGACGAAAAAACCCGCTGCCGAGCCGGACGCAAGTGACCTGTTCGACCCCGATGACGGGCAGCCCTCCGCCAAGGCCAAGGGCCGGAAGAAGAAATAGTGCCGGCGGCGGCCTTTTCGCCCGGTCCTGAAAGCCTGGCCCCCGGCTTCGACTGCAAAAGCTGTGGCGCCTGCTGTTCCTATTCCGCCGATTGGCCACGCTTTTCCACCGAAGACGACGCCCAGCTCGACCGTATTCCGGCCAAGCTGGTTGCTGCCAACGAAACCGGCATGCGCTGTGATGGCGTGCGTTGTTCGGCGCTTTCCGGCGTTGTCGGCAAGGCCACCGCCTGTTCGATCTACGAGCTTCGCCCGGATGTCTGCCGCGCCTGCATGCCGGGCGACGGCGAGTGCCGCATGGCCCGGCAATCATTCGGGCTGCCGGTCTAAAGCATTTCCAGCAAAAGCGTAAAACGGTTTTGCGTCCGGAAATGCGGCCAAAACAAAGAGATAGAGCGGTTTTGTCGATTCGGTAAAAATCGGAACCGCTCTAGATGTGCTCGCCCACATCTGATTGCAGATGGCGGCACAGCATCACGCGCAATTCTTCCAGCACGCCCTCGCGCAGCCTTGCTTCGCCCGACAAGGAAAGCGGGATGCGCATCAGTTGCGGCACGATGACGGCCAGCCGCTCGGCCTGTCCCTCCGGCAGGCACGGCTTCGCCTGCGAGAACAAGGCTGCGATCTGCTGGCGCCGCCTTGCGCGCATGGCGCGCCGCCAGCTCTCGTCGCCGGTCAGGTCGAGCAGCGCCGAATAGACCGGGTGCTCCGCCAGGAAGTCGCCCAGCAGCGAAAACAGCGCGCCGGCGATCGTATCGGCCGAAAGTCCCTCCGTGCGCTGCCGCAATGCGTCCAGCCGCGTCGACAAATCCTCCGCATGCTCGGCCAGTATGGCCTGCGCTAGCGCCTCCTTGGTCGGGAAGAACAGATAGAGCGTGCCGATGGCCGCGCCCGAGCGCGCCGCGATCTCGGTCATCGTCGCTGCCTCGAAGCCCTTTTCCATGAACAGCGCAGCCGCGCCCGCCATCAGGGCGGCGACACGGTCGCGCCCGCGCTTTCGCTGCGGCACACGGGCTTTTGATAAACCGGCGCTTGCGTTTCCTG
>DASYCS010000048.1:0-3484 GCA_036500025.1 Mesorhizobium sp.
TGGCCCGACAACAGCGTGGCGTAGAGATAGGTCGGTGTCGCCGATGAAAACAGCGACATGTAGGCGCCGAGATTGGCTTTTGTTTCAACCTTGAAGCCAAGGATGTTATGATCCTTGTCGAAGGCCATGGCGCAATGGCTCTGGTGGTCGCGGCCATGCGCATCGCAAAGAAAGCTTTCGGTGCGGTCCGCCACCCATTTCACCGGCACGCCGGTCTTCTTCGAAGCCCACAGGCAGACGATTTCCTCCGGATAGATATAAATCTTGGAGCCGAAGCCGCCACCGACATCCGGCGCGATGACGCGCAGCTTGTTTTCCGGCGCAACGTTGTAGAACGCGCTCATCACCAGCCGCGCGACATGCGGGTTTTGCGAGGTCGTCCAGCAGGTGTAGTGGTCCTCGGCCTTATCGTAATGGCCGAGCGCTGCTCGCGGCTCCATGGCATTGGGAACCAGCCGGTTGTTGATGACATCCATTTCAACGATGTGCGCGGCCTTCTTGAAGGCAGCCGCCGTCTCGTCGGCATTGCCGATATCCCAGTCGAAGATCAGGTTGTTTTCCGCCTCGGGATGGATTTGCGGCGCGCCCTTCTCCATCGCCTTGGAAGCATCGGTAACCGACTTCAGTTCCTTAAAGGTGATTTCCACGGCCTCCGCAGCGTCACGCGCCTGCCCCTTGGTGTCGGCCACTACGATGGCGATTGCATCGCCGACATAGCGAACCTTGTCGAAGGCAAGCGGCGACCACGCGCCCATCTTCATCGGGGTGCCGTCCTTGGAATGGATCATCCAGCCGCAGATGAGATTGCCGATGCCGTCAGCCTTGATTTCCTTGCCGGTCAGAACGCCGATCACGCCCGGCATTGCCTGCGCGGCCTTCACGTCGATCTTCTTGATTTGCGCGTGTGCGTATGGGCTGCGGACGAACGCCGCATGCTTCATGCCCGGCACGACCATGTCGTCGACATAGCGCCCCGCACCGGTGATGAACCGTTTGTCTTCCTTGCGCGCAACGCGTGCGCCAATGCCTTCAATGCCCATCAGAGTTCTCCTCCAGAACTGTTAGAAGCCGATTTCGCGTAGTCGTCGGAAGCGATGGCCCCGGTGTTAGCGTTGGTTGCCGGCGTTGGCGGGCAACAAAAAGGCCCTGGCCATCACGCATAGCGGCCATTCGCCACCTGTCTCACGCAGCCTGCTTCGTCTTTACTTTCGGCGTCTTGGCTTTCGCTGTCTTGGCCATCGTCTTCGATGCCGCCAAAATGGCTTTCACGATGTTGTGGTAGCCGGTGCAGCGGCAGATATTGCCGTCCAGCTCAGCGCGCACCGTTGCCTCGTCCAGCCCTTCGGGATGGCGGCGGACCATGTCGGTCGCGGTCATGATCATGCCCGGCGTGCAGAAGCCGCACTGCAATCCATGATGTTCCTTGAAAGCGGCCTGCATCGGATTGAGGTCGGCGCCATCGGCGAGACCTTCAATGGTCAACACCGTCGATCCGGACGCCTGTACGGCCAGCATCGTGCATGATTTGACCGCCTTGCCATCGACATGGACGACGCAGGCGCCGCATTGCGAGGTATCGCAGCCGACATGCGTGCCGGTCAGCCCGAGATTTTCCCGCAGGAAATGAACAAGAAGCGTTCGGTCCTCGGCAGTGCCGCTGATGTTTCTTCCATTCACCGTCAATGACACATTCGACATGAAACCTCCCTGGGTGGTCAACCTCGGTATTCATCCTCCACGCCGGCCATCCCTGCCGGCGCAGCGTTATTGATATCTCGTGCAACGCTTGAGAAACAGCCCTCTGGAATCCCTATGCCATGAGAATGCAGCCCGTCCGAAAAGGCGTATATTGTACTTTCGGTCACGCGCTGAGCGCCATTGCCAAACCCGTTACACCAGACGACAATAGCGCTCGACGCCGGTTACAGGCGGAGCGAGGCTATCAGGGAGGAACCGGTTGGCCTTCTCGCGAACGACTTACGCTTGCGGTCTTTGCGCGCTGACCACGGATGACGCGGACACGGATGCGTTCGCCTGTGCCGTGGCCGCCGAGGCCAAGGCTATCGATGCAGGCTTTGCCCTGTTGTTTTTCTCCCAAAGCCTTGTCGAGGCCGACGCGCTTTCGCGGGCGATCCGGCTGCACGCGCCGGCGCTGCGCCATGCCGGTTGCTCCACTGCCGGCGAAATCACGCCGGAAGGGCTGGAAGAAGGCCATATGCTGGCCATGCTTTTCCCCTCCGGCCTTTTTTCGGTCGTAAGCACGATGGTGGACGATCTTTCATCGTCAGGCATGGACAGGATCACCGGCGAGGTCGAAGCGCTGCGCCGCTCGTTGCTCATAAAAATGGATGGAAGAGAGGCCGGCGAGAACATTTTCGCGCTCTGCTTCATTGACGGTCTTTCCCACGCGGAGGAAGCCGCGACTTCCGCCATCCATTGGGGATTGGCTGATATTCCGCTGATCGGCGGGTCGGCCGGCGACGACCTGAAGTTCAAGACGACCAGGCTGATTTCCGACGGTCGCGTCACATCCGACAGCGCCATCGTCGTCCTTGTCTCTACCGAAATCCCGTTCCACGTCTTCAAGACCGACAATTTCATGCCGACCGACGAAAAGCTCGTCGTAACGTCATCCGACCCGGATCGACGCATCGTGCGCGAATTCAATGCCGCCAACGCCGCGGAGGAATATGCGGAATCGGTGGGCATCGACACTCCGTCGCTGACCCCGCTCAGCTTTGCCTCGCATCCGGTGGTGGTGAAGGTAGGCGGCGAATATTATTGCCGCTCCATCCAGAAGATGCACCCGGACGGCTCGCTATCCTTCTTCTGCGCTATCGACGACGGCGTGGTGCTGTCCATCGCCAAGCCCCTGGGCATGGTGGAATCGACGCGCGCCGCCCTTGAGGACGTGGAGGAGAAGCTGGGCGGCATCGACATGATCCTGGGATTTGATTGTGTCCTGCGCCGCCTCGATGCCCGCAATCGCCAGGTTTTTCGCGGCATATCGGAGCTTTACCGCAAACATCGCGTCATCGGCTTCGGCACCTATGGCGAACAATATCGGTCGATGCACCTGAACCAGACTTTTACCGGCATCGCGTTTGGCCAACGCCACGCGGCGGAATGATGCAATGCCTTTAACCAGCATAACCGACGTCGAAAGGCTGAAGAAAATCAATGCGGCCCTGGTCGGGCGTGTCGAGCGCTCCATGGACCAGCAGGGAAACGCCTTCTCGCTTTTCCAGACGGCGATCGCACTTGAAAACCGTATCCGCACCCGCACCGAGGAACTTCATTCCACGCTGCTGCGGCTTGAACAGTCGAACATCGACCTCAGCGCCGCCAAGGAAAATGCCGAACTCGCCAATCTTTCCAAGACGAGATTCCTCGCCGCCGCCAGCCACGACGTGCTGCAACCATTGAACGCCGCGCATCTTTCGGTGTCGGCGCTGGCTGAAATACAAACCAGCGGCGAAGGTCG
>DASYCS010000049.1:0-2831 GCA_036500025.1 Mesorhizobium sp.
CGGTATCTCGACGGTGAAGCGGTTGGCTTCGGCGGTGTCGCTGGGAATGGTGAAAAGCACCAGCGGCATTTCGGTGGTCGTTTCCCAAAGCGCCTCCATCGCCGCCAGCTTGGCCGGCTGATGTTCCAGCGTGTTGAGACCATGCTGGTCGCCGAGGAAGATCTGAAGCGGCACCAGCAGGGTCAAAAGCCATAGCGTGATCGACATCATGGCGCGGGCTTCGGGCGAAGCGGCCCGTTTGCGCAGCAGATAGGCGCCGACCGCGATCACCACGAAACCGGTGGTGATGTAGAAGCCGACGACGGTGTGCGCGAAGCGATAGGGGAAGGACGGGTTGAAGACGATCTGCATCCAGTCGGTCGGGAAAAAGCGTCCGTCGATGGTTTCGTAGCCGGCCGGCGTCTGCATCCAGCTGTTGGCGGCAAGGATCCAGAACGAGGAAAGGAGCGTTCCGAACGCCACCATCAAGGCGGCGAAGAAATGCGCCCATGCCGGCACCAGCTTGCGTCCGAACAGCAAGACGCCAAGGAAGGCGGCTTCCAGGAAAAAAGCCGTCAGCCCCTCATAGGCGAACAGCGGCGCCAGCACATTGGCGGTCACGTCCGAATAGCGGCTCCAGTTGGTGCCGAACTGGAACGGCATGATGATGCCGGAGACGACGCCGATGCCGAAAGCGACGGAGAAGACCTTGATCCAGAAGGTCGATATCCGGAAATAGATGTCCTTGCCGGTGAAGAAGTGCAGACCTTCCAGCAGCGCGATAAACGAGGCCAGCCCGACGGTCAGCGCAGGCATCAATATGTGCCAGGCGATCAGCCAGGCGAATTGAAGCCGTGAAAGGAAAAGCGGATCAAGTTCCATTTGCGCGCACCCCGCTCGACCGGTCCGTTCGGCGCCCGTGGGGCGCAATATCGACCGTCGATACCGTTCACGAGTTTGCCAGCCTATCTCGATTGAAGCAATGCGTCAGCGTTGGGGCTGTCTGCCGCGCGTCACGTTGCTGCTGCTTCACTTTAACGCGATGGTTCGAGATAGTCGTATTTTGTAGAATCGGTCCATTCGAGCGCAAGACGCCCGATGGCTTGAAATCAAGGACAGGCATGCGTGAACTAAGCGAGTTTCCGGCCGATGCGGCAGCGCGCATTCGCGGCGTGTTCTGCGATATCGACGATACGCTGACGACCGAAGGACGCCTTACAGCCGACGCCTATGCGGCGCTGGAGCGTCTGCGCGACGCCGGCCTTGCCGTCGCGCCTATCACCGGGCGGCCCGCCGGCTGGTGCGACATGATTGCCAGGTTCTGGCCGGTGACAGGCGTGATCGGCGAAAACGGCGCGTTCTATTTCGCCTATGACGAGGCGACACGGAAGATGATCCGGGTGTTCGCCGCCACCGATACGGAGCGGGCGGCAAACCGGCGCAAGCTTGAAGGGGTCAAGCGGCGGATACTTCAGGAAGTGCCGGGCGCCGGGATATCCGCCGACCAGGCCTACCGGGAAGCCGATCTGGCCATCGATTTTTGCGAGGATGTGCCGGCGCTGCCGATAGGCGAGGTCGAGCGCATCAAGCGCATCTTTGAGGAAGAGGGCGCGGTCGCCAAGATATCCTCGATCCATGTGAATGGCTGGTTTGGCCAGTACGACAAACTGTCGATGACCCGCCGCTTTGCCGGCGACCGGCTGGGTGTCGATCTCGACGCCGCCAAAGACGGTTATGTGTTCGTCGGCGACAGCCCGAACGATGCACCGATGTTCGGCTTTTTCCCCAATTCATGCGGGGTCGCCAATGTCCGCGATTTTATCGGGCGCATCGAGGCCGAGCCGGCCTATGTGGCGAGCCGGCGCGGCGGCGCCGGTTTCGTCGAGATTGCCGAGATGATCTTGGCGCATCGCCGGCCGCAGGCCGCTCGAAGCGGCAGGGTGCGGGAATAGTCTCTTGAGCCTTGCGGCGCGCGAGGTTATAGCCGGCAGATGAAGTCTGATGAGCGCGAGAAACTCGATAGCCTCTCCAAGCGTTTGCGCGAGGAGCAGAAAACGCTTTTGCTGGCCGCGGCGCAATCGGCCAACCTGCCCAGTCAAAGCACGCTGCAACGCGTGGCGCAGCTGGAGCTGAACATTTCCGCCATCGAGAATACGCTGGCCGACGAGGCTTCCTGACCACGGATCGGAGTTCCTGGTTCGGGAATAGGGCTGGCTGATTCAGGATAGGGCCGGCGGCGGCGCGTCGGGCGGTTGCGCGGGCTCATGCGGGCGAGCGGGCTTGTGACGGCAAGGCGCCGTGCTTATCTCTGGCCCGAAGCAGGCGTGATCTTTTCATTGTGCGCCGGGAAAAAAGAGAGGCGCGCATGCCGGACGCAATTCTTGAAAAAAAAGCTGGTCTTGCCAAAATAGCTGGCCTTGCAAAAACAGCGGGCCTTGCCGAAACAGCCGGGCCATCAGGCGAAAGGACGCTTGAGCCGCCGTCCTTCGACAACAGCTACGCCCGGCTTCCCGACCGTTTCTTTGCAGTCCAGCAACCGAACCCGGTATCGGCGCCCCAGCTCGTTCGCGTGAACGGGCCTTTGGCGGCGGAACTCGGCCTCGATCCGCAATGGCTGGAAAGTCCGGCCGGCATCGACATGCTGGCCGGCAACCGGTTTCCCGAGGGCGCCGAGCCGATCGCGCTTGCCTATGCGGGGCATCAGTTCGGCAATTTCACGCCGCAGCTGGGCGACGGCCGCGCGCTGCTGGTCGGCGAGGTGATCGATAGTCATGGCGTCCGGCGCGATATCCAGCTCAAAGGTTCGGGACCGACGCGGTTTTCCCGCAATGGCGACGGGCGCGCCGCGCTTG
>DASYCS010000050.1:0-2585 GCA_036500025.1 Mesorhizobium sp.
CGCGGGCAAGTCCACCATTTCGCGGCTTCTGTTCAGGTTCTACGACGTGCAGGAAGGCGCCGTGCTGATCGACGGGCAGGATATCCGCCATGTGACGCAGGAGAGCCTGCGCGCCGCCATCGGCATGGTGCCGCAGGATACGGTGCTGTTCAACGACACCATCGCCTACAACATCCGCTATGGCCGTATCGGCGCCAGCGAGGAGGACGTGCGCCGGGCGGCGACGCTCGCCCAGATCGATTCGTTCATCGCCCGCCTGCCGGAAGGCTATCGTTCGATGGTCGGCGAGCGTGGCCTGAAGCTTTCCGGTGGCGAAAAGCAGCGCGTGGCGATTGCCCGCACCATCCTCAAGGCCCCGCCCATACTCATCCTCGACGAGGCGACATCGGCGCTGGACAGCCATACCGAGCAGGAAATCCAGGCGGCGCTCGACCTCGTCAGCAAGGGCCGCACCACCATCGTCATCGCGCACCGCCTCTCGACGGTGATTTCCGCCGACGAGATCATCGTGCTGCGGGAAGGGCAGATCGCCGAGCGCGGGACGCATGCCGCCCTGTTGCGCGAGAAAGGGCTTTACGCCTCCATGTGGGACCGCCAGCGCGAGGCGAACGAGGCCGAAGAGCGGCTGCGCATCGCCAAGGAAGCCGACGAGCTTGGCGTCGTGGTGCGCCGGCGCACGTCGGAGGTTTCCTGAACGATCGACCCTGCCTTGGACAGGCGATCCGGCCCAGGGATTGTTGCGTTGCGGTGCATGGGGGTTTCCGGTAGACAGGCGCGATCCGAAACGGGATAAGCCGGCCCCATGCAACTTGCTGATACGATCAGAAAAGCGTTCGTTCCGATCCATCGCCAGGGCTATCCGTTCATCGCGGCCTTCGCCGTGATTACGCTTTTCCTCGGCTATTTCTCGTCGATCCTGTTCTGGATCGGCCTGATCCTGACCGCATGGTGCGCCTATTTCTTCCGCGATCCCGAACGGGTGACGCCGCTGGACGACCGGCTGGTGGTCAGCCCCGCCGATGGCGTCATCTCGGCGGTCGGCCCTGCCGCGCCGCCGCGCGAACTTGGCCTTGGCGCGGCCGAAATGATCCGCATTTCCGTCTTCATGGATGTTTTTTCCTGCCATGTTAACCGCGCCCCGGTGCGCGGGCGCATCACCCGCATCGAGCACCGTCCCGGAAAATTCCTCAACGCCGAACTGGACAAGGCGAGCGCTGAAAACGAACGCAACGGCCTCGTCATCGAAAGCCCGAACGGCACTGTCGCGGCGGTGCAGATCGCCGGCCTCGTTGCGCGCCGCATCGTCTGCTGGGCCAAGGCCGGCGGCACGCTGGCGGTGGGCGAGCGCTTCGGGCTGATCCGCTTCGGCTCGCGCGTCGATGTCTTCCTGCCGCTCACGGCTACGCCGCGCGTTGCCATCGGCCAGACGGCGGTGGCCGGCGAGACCGTCCTTGCCGAGTTCGGCGCTACGTTGGCGGCACCGCTCGTGCGGGTTTCCTGAAGGATCGATGGTGGCGCCTTTCAAGAAGTTCGAGCCGCACGGCTCCGGCGGCCCGCGCATCCGGGAAATCCCGCTGCGCATGATGTTCCCCAACCTCATCACCGTGCTGGCCATCTGCGCCGGCCTTTCCGGCATCCGTTTCGGCTTCGAGGGCCGTTTCGAGCCGGCGGTGGTGATGGTGCTGTTGGCCGCCTTTCTCGATGGCGTCGACGGGCGGCTTGCCCGCCTGCTGAAAGCCACCTCCAAATTCGGCGCGCAGATGGATTCGCTGGCCGATATCGTCAATTTCGGCGTTGCGCCCGCTTTGGTCCTCTACGCCTATCTGCTCGACCGGGCCGGCTCGCCGGGCTGGATCGCCACGCTGTTGTTCGCCATCGCCTGCGGCATGCGCCTGGCGCGCTTCAACGTGCTGGACGAGGATACCGAGCAGCCCGCCTGGCAGGCCGAGTATTTCGTCGGCGTGCCGGCGCCCGCCGGCGCGGTGCTGGTGATGCTGCCGCTCTATCTGTCCTTCCTCGGCCTTGAGCCGACAAAGACCACGGCTCTCGTCAGCAGCGGCTTCACCGTTCTGGTCGCCTTCCTGCTGGTCAGCCGGCTACCGGTCTATTCCGGCAAGAGCCTGAAAATTCCCGGCGACCGGATGCTTTTCGTCATCCTTGCCGTCGCGCTCTATATCCTGCTGCTGGTCAGCTATCCCTGGTACACGCTTACCGCTTCGGTCGCCGTCTATCTGGTTTTCCTGCCGTTCAGCATGCGGGCCTATTCCCGCCGCGCGTTGCGCGAGGGCAATGCGTCCCTGCGCCCGGATGTCGACGAGCGGTCTCCCGAATAGACGCCGGCCTGCGGTCTCAAATTCGCACCACCAGCCTGTCGAGCGCCAGCTTGCGTGCTGATGTGTAGTCCGTCTTGCCGGAACCCAGCACCGGGATTTCCCCCACTTTGACGATATCGTGCGGCACCATCAGTTCGCCGACGCCGGCCTGCTTGCCTGCCCGGCGCAGGGTTTCAGGGTCGGCGGCGTCCGCCGTGGTGACAAGCACGATGCGTTCGCCGCGCTTCTTGTCCGGTATCGCCACCGCTGCAT
>DASYCS010000051.1:0-6200 GCA_036500025.1 Mesorhizobium sp.
CGCATCTTTGCATTTTTGAGGGCAATAACCATGGAACCGATGACAGGCGCCACGCAGGCGGCCAATACAAACGATTCGCAAGGCGATTGCGGTGACGATCTTGCCCGTATCGGCGAGATGGCGAAGATTTTCGGCGTGACCCTGCGCACCTTGCGCTTCTATGAGGACAAAGGCCTGCTCAACCCGAAGCGGGAAGGCTCGACGCGCCTCTACACGCGCCGCGACAGGGCCAGGCTGAAGCTTATCCTGCTCGGGCGCAAGATCGGGTTCTCGCTGCGCGACGTAAAGCAGATGATCGACCTTTACGATCCAACCGGCTCCAACGCCCGGCAGCTCAAGCTGACGCTCGAAAAATCCGAGAAACAGTTTGTGCGCCTGCAAAAGCAGCGGATGGTGATCGACGAGGCCATCGCCGAACTCGATGGCATGATGAATTCCGTGCGCGCCATGCTGGTGGACCGCTCGGCGGAAAAGAACCGCGCGGCGGGCTGACCGCGCATCTTCCATTTCCGGTTCCGTTCCCGGCACCGTTCGCTGGGCCATTCCGGTCAGGCGCGGCCGCGTAGCTGAAAATTAAAGCCCACCCAAATATTGACGTTTACGCGAACGTCAATATTTGTTAGGTCTGGATCTGTCAGGTCCGGCTCGACAGCGGCGCCCATTCTATTCACGATACCGTTCCATTCACGCTGGCTCTCGCGCCACAAGGTTGGAGGAAGACATGCCGATCTACACGGCGCCGGTGCGCGATACGCTTTTCGTGCTGAATGAAATGCTGGGCTACGAGCGCTACGCCAACCTGCCCGGTTTCTCCGACGCCACGCCGGATGTGCTTGAGGCGATCCTCGCCGAGGGCGCCAGGCTTGCCGAAAACGTCATGCTGCCGCTCAACCGCATCGGCGACATCGAAGGCTGTGGCCGCCACGATGACGGCTCGGTGGCGACGCCGAAGGGTTTCAGGCAGGCGTTCGAGCAATATTGCGAGGGCGGCTGGATGGGGCTTGCCGCGCCGGCGGAATTCGGCGGCCAGGGCCTGCCCTATGCGGTGCATTCGGCGGTTGCCGAATATATGGTCTCGGCCAACATGGCGCTGATGATGTATCCGGGCCTGACGCAGGGCGCGATCGCGGCCATCGTCACCCATGGCAGCGACGCGCAGAAAGCTTCATTCCTCCCGAAGATGATCGAGGGTGCATGGACCGGCACCATGAACCTGACGGAGCCGCATTGCGGCACCGATCTTGGCTTGCTGCGCACCAAGGCGGTGCCAAACGGCGACGGCACGTACAGCATCTCCGGCCAGAAGATATTCATCTCGGCCGGCGAGCACGACATGGCCGGCAACATCGTGCATCTGGTGCTGGCCCGCATCGAAGGCGCGCCGGAAGGCACCAAGGGCATTTCGCTGTTCATCGTGCCGAAATTCAAGCTCGACGCCGACGGCAATGCGGGCGAGCGCAACGCGGTTTCCTGCGGTTCTCTTGAGGAAAAGATGGGCATTCACGGCAATGCCACCTGCGCCATGAATTACGACGAGGCGCAAGGCGCGCTGCTGGGCGAGGCGAATGGCGGCCTGAGAGCCATGTTCACGATGATGAACGAGGCGCGCCTTGGCGTCGGCCTACAGGGTCAGGCGATCTCGGAAATCGCCTATCAGAACGCCGTTGCCTATGCCAGGGAGCGCTTGCAGGGCCGTTCGCTGACCGACCCGAAGAACAAGGAAGGCAAGGCCGATCCGATCATCGTCCACCCCGACATCCGCCGCGCGCTGATGACCATGAAGGCGTTCAACGAAGCCGGCCGCGCGCTGGTGTTGTGGACGGCGCTGAAATCCGACGTGGCGCACCGCTCGGGCGACGAAAACGACCGGCAGGCATCGGACGACCTGCTCGGCCTGATGACGCCGATCGTCAAGGGCGTGCTGACCGACAAGGGTTTCGACCATGCGGTGATGGCGCAGCAGGTGTTCGGCGGCCATGGCTATATCGAGGAACATGGCATGAGCCAGTTCGTGCGCGATGCCCGCATCGCCATGATCTACGAGGGGGCCAACGGCATTCAGGCGCTCGATCTCGTCGGGCGCAAGCTGGCGCTGAACGGCGGCCGCGCCGTGCAGGCCTTCTTCAAGGAGGTGGGCGAGTTCTGCGAGGAAAACCGCGCGAACGAGAAGATGTCGCCCTTCACCAAGGGGCTGAAGAAGGGGCTGAACGATTTGCAGGCCGCGACGCTTTGGCTGATGCAGAACGGCATGAAGAACCCCGACAATGCGGGTGCGGCCTCCACCGACTACATGCATCTCTTCGGCCTGGTGGCGCTTGGCTATATGTGGGCCCAGATGGCCAAAACAGCGCTGGCCAAGGCGGATGAGGCTTTCTACGCCAACAAGCTTGTCACGGCGCGCTTCTTCATGGAGCGTGCGATGCCGGAAACGGCGGCGCACCTGGCGCGCCTGTCCAGCGGGGCCGAGACGATGATGGCGCTGCCGGCGGAGGCCTTTTAAGGGATCGATGCGATGACTGCTCCGGCTGAAATCCTGTCGCTGCCGAAGCCCGGCTGGGCCGGCGAGGATGTCGCCATGCTCTACGACATGGCACACCGGTTCATGGCCGAGGAAATCGCGCCGCGCTACGACGAATTCGAAAAGAACGAGATGGTAGACCGCGCGGCATGGGAGAAGGCGGGCGCCGCCGGCCTGCTCTGCGCCTCCATGCCGGAAGAATATGGCGGCGCTGGCGGCAGCTTCGCCCATGAAAGCGCCATCATCGAGGCCATCGGCCATGTTGGCGTCGACGGTTTCGGCATCGGGCTGCACAACGCCATCGTCGCGCCCTACATTCTCCACTACGGCTCGCAGGAGCAAAAGGCGAAGTGGCTGCCGAAGCTTGCCACCGGCGAACTGATCGGCGCCATCGCCATGACGGAGCCGGGCGCCGGTTCCGATCTGCAAGGCGTGAAAACGCGCGCCGAAAAAGACGGCAACCACTACCGAATCAACGGCTCGAAAACCTTCATCACCAATGGCCAGCTTGCCAATCTGATTATCATCGTCGCCAAGACCGACCCCGAACAGGGTGCGAAAGGCACTTCGCTGATCGTCATCGAGACGGGCGGCCTCGACGGCTTCCAGCGCGGCCGCAACCTCGACAAGATCGGGCTGAAGGCCAACGACACGTCCGAGCTTTTCTTCAACGACATGCGCGTGCCGACCGCCAATCTGCTTGGCACCGAAGAAGGCCAGGGCTTCGTCCAGCTGATGCAGCAACTGCCGCAGGAGCGGCTGATGATCGGCACCACGGCAATCGCCATGGCGGAGCGCGCGCTGGCGCTTACCATCGACTACGTCAAGGAGCGCAAGGCTTTCGGCAAGCCGATCCTCGATTTCCAGAACACCCAGTTCAAGCTGGCCGAACTGAAAACCGAAATCACCATCGGCCGGGTTTTCTACAATGATTGCGTGGCGCGCCACCTCGCCGGCGGCCTCGATCCCGTCACCGCGTCGATGGCGAAGTACTGGCTTTCCGACCTACAGGGAAAAGTCGTCGACGAATGCCTTCAATTGCATGGCGGCTATGGTTACATGAATGAATATCCGATTGCGCGCATGTACCGTGATGCGCGCGTGCAGCGCATTTACGGCGGCACCAACGAGATCATGAAATTGCTGATCGGCCGCTCGCTCTAGCGCCGACCCGAAACCTAAGGAGTCGAGAAATGACTGAGGCTTACATCTACGACGCCGTACGCACGCCGCGCGGACGCGGCAAGAAGGATGGCGCGCTGCACGAAGTGCCCGCGGTGCGGCTGGCGGCGCGCACGCTGGAGGCGATCCGCGACCGCAACGGCCTCGATACAGGCACGGTCGATGACATCATCTTCGGCTGCGTCGATCCCGTTGGCGAGGCTGGCGCGGTGATCCCGCGCGCCGCCGCCTTCGAGGCCGGCTACGACACCCGAGCGCCGGGCATGCAGATCTCGCGCTTTTGCGCCTCGGGCCTCGACGCCGTCAACCTGGGTGCTGCCAAGATCGTGCAGGGCGCCGACGACATCGTGATTGCCGGCGGCGTCGAATCGATGAGCCGCGTCGGCATGGGCGCGGCCGGCGGCGCATGGTTCATGGACCCTTCGGTCGGCTTTCCGGGCTGGTTCGTGCCGCAGGGCATTTCCGCCGATCTGATCGCCACCAAATACGGCTTTTCGCGCGACGACGTCGACGCCTATGCGGTGGAAAGCCAGAAGCGCGCCGCCCATGCCTGGGAAAAGGGCTGGTTCAAGAACTCGGTCATCCCGGTCAAGGACCAGAACGGCCTGACCATCCTCGACCATGACGAGCATATGCGCCCTTCCACCGACATGCAGTCGCTGGCCGCGCTCAACCCGTCCTTCGTCATGCCCGGCGAAATGGGTGGCTTTGACGCGGTTGCCGTGCAGAAGCACCCGGAAGTGGAGGAAGTGATCCACGTTCACCACGCCGGCAATTCATCCGGCATCGTTGATGGCGCCGCCGCCGTGCTGCTCGGCTCCCGGAAGGCCGGCAAGGCGATGGGGCTGAAGCCGCGCGCGCGCATCCGCACCTTCGCCAATATCGGCTCGGAACCGGTGCTGATGCTGACCGGCCCCGTCGATGTGACGGAAAAGCTGTTGAAGCGCGCCAAGATGAAGCTGTCCGACATCGACCTGTTCGAGTTGAACGAGGCTTTCGCCGCCGTGGTGCTGCGCTACATGCAGGCTTTCGACATCTCGCACGACAAGATCAACGTCAATGGCGGCGCCATCGCCATGGGCCATCCGCTCGGCGCGACCGGGGCGATCATCCTCGGCACCGTGCTGGACGAGTTGGAGCGGCGCGACCTGAACACCGCGCTGGTGACGCTTTGCATCGGCGCCGGCATGGGCACCGCAACGATCATCGAACGCGTTTGAGGGGCAGGAATGACCTACACCAACTTTACCCTCGATACCGACGCTGACGGCATTGCGCTTGTCACCTGGGACATGCCCGACCGTTCGATGAACGTCTTCACCGAGCAGGTGATGCACGAACTGGATTCCATCGTCGAGCGCGTGACCGGCGACACCGCCATCAAGGGCGTGGTGATCACTTCCGGTAAGGAGACATTCTCCGGCGGCGCGGACATCGCCATGCTCCAGAAGATGCTGCAAACCTTCGCCGCCGAAAAGGCCGCCGGCGTCGAGAAGGCGACACAAAAGCTGTTCGAGACGGCAGGCTTCATGAGGGGCTTGTTTCGCAAGCTTGAAACCTGCGGCAAGCCGTGGGTCTCGGCCATCAACGGCACCTGCATGGGCGGCGCGTTCGAGATGTCGCTCGCCTGCCATGGCAGGGTGGCCGCCAACAGCGACAAGGTCAAGATGGCGCTGCCGGAAGTGAAGATCGGCATCTTTCCCGGCGCAGGCGGCACCCAGCGTGTGCCGCGCCTGACCGATCAGCAGCAGGCCTTGCAGATGCTGACTTCCGGCCAGGCGCTGACGCCGCAAAAGGCGAAATCGATGGGGCTTATCCATGAAGTCGTGGAGCCGGCAAAGCTGGTCGAGGCGGCCAAGGCGATGATCCGCAACGGCTTGAAACCGGTTCAGCCGTGGGACGAAAAGGGCTTCAAGCTGCCGGGCGGCCCGGTCTATTCGGCGGCGGGCGCCAATCTGTGGCCGCCGGCAATCGCCATCCTGCGCCGCGAAACCCATGGCAATTATCCGGCCGCGACCGCCATCCTGAAATGCGTCTATGAGGGCCTGCTGGTGCCGTTCGACACCGCACTTCGCATCGAGCAGCGCTATTTCACCGAGATCATGCAGACGAAAGAAGCGGCGGCGATGATCCGCTCGCTGTTCATCTCGCTACAGGAACTGAACAAGGGCGCGCGGCGTCCGGAGGGCGTGCCGGAAACGAAGTTCAAGAAAATCGGCGTTCTGGGCGCCGGCTTCATGGGCGCGGGCATCGCCTATGTCACTGCCAAGGCCGGCATTCCGGTGGTGCTGCTCGACCGCGACATGTCGGCGGCCGAAAAGGGCAAGGCGCATTCGGAAGGCTTGATCGACGGCCTGATCAAGAAGGGCCGCGCCACCCAGCAGGACAAGGAAAAGCTGCTGGCGCTGATCACGCCGACGGCCGACTACGCCGGGCTTGCCGGCTGCGACCTCGTCGTCGAGGCGGTGTTCGAGGATTCGGGCGTCAAGAAGGCCGCCAC
>DASYCS010000052.1:0-3007 GCA_036500025.1 Mesorhizobium sp.
GCGCCCGATGCCTTTGCCGCCTTGACGACGTGGGCGACGAGCGGCAGGCCGGCGACCTGGTGCAGCACTTTCGGCAGCGCGCTTTTCATGCGGGTGCCCTCGCCGGCGGCGAGGACGATGGACAGGCAGGAACGCGAGGACATGGGAAGAACACCGATGATGAAGGAGATGAAGGCCGATATCTATGTACTATCGGTGTCGTCCTACGCCAATGCGGTTAAATTCCGGTGATGCCAGCGCAAGTCGGGCGGATCAGCCCAGCCTGCCCAGCACCGGGAAATTCTCCAGGAGCCAGTAGGATGCGCTCTGCACGCCGCCGGTGAGGAACAGCACGCCGGCAATGACCAGCAACGCCCCGATGGCCTTTTCGACGCGGCCGAGATGGATGCGGAACTTGCCAAGGAAGCGCATGAAGGCGCCGGAAAAAAGCGCGGCGACAAGGAACGGAAGGCCAAGGCCGAACGAATAGGCGGCCAGCAGCAGCGCGCCCTCGCCCACCGTCTCGCGCCCGCCGGCCAACGTCAGGATCGGCCCCAGGACCGGGCCGATGCACGGCGTCCAGCCGAAGGCGAAGGCCAGCCCCATGACATAGGCGGCGACCGCGCTGGCCGGCTTGCCCTCGCTTTGGAAGCGCGCCTCGCGCGACAGGAACGGAAGCCGCAGGATGCCCAGGAAATTCAGCCCCATCAGTATGATGAGCACGCCGGCCGCCATCGCCAGCGGCTCCTGCCAGACGCGCAGGAAATGGCCGATGGTGGAAGCGCCCGCCCCCAGCGCCACGAACACGGTCGAGAAACCGAGCACGAAGGCGACGGACGACGCCAGCAGCGCGGTGCGCGCGCCGGTGCGCGCCGCAAGGCCGCTATCGCCACGGAAATCATCGACCGAAACACCGGCCATGTAGCACAGGTAAGGCGGCACCAGCGGCAACACGCAAGGCGACAGGAAGGACAAAGCCCCCGCCGCGACCGCGCTGACATAGCCGATATCCAGTGCCATTTTTTCGTCTCCAGCCTGCCGTGGCTCTTAACGGCAGGCCGGTTCGGCTTCCAGTCACAGTTGCGTGGCTAATCGTCACTGAACGGGGTGAACGGATGTTTCTGGTCGGTCCATGGATTTGATGGGGGCCCATGGATCTTCGCGATAACTGGCCATCGATTTTCGCCATAGGCCAAGCGACGGACATCCAAGAGCCAGATGTCTTCCTGTGAGGCGAGCCGTTCCGCGACCGGTCCTTTCAGCCGCTACCTCGCGTGTAAAGAGCATGGACCGTACGCGTATAGAGAGTATCCGCGTGGAGCCTGCCAGCTATGCCACGTTCTTGCGACCATCCTGAAGGACGCGCGCCGGGCGCTCGCCGCGGATGATGTCGCTGGCCTCCACATAAGCCATCTCGATAAGGTAGGTCAGCATGTCACAGCGTTCCGCTTCGGCCATCGTGCGCAGTTGACCGAGCATCGCCTGAAGATAATCGAGTGTCTCCGTCCGCCGTCTCGTGTAGGTTTGCCGCATCAGACTTAACCATCGCTATTTACTAGCGACGCCTCCGCAAGTCAGAATTTACGGCGGCCAAGCCAAGCCATGAACCGGGCCGCCTTGAATTCACAATGATCTATACTACTTATCCAGAATTGCAAGAATTTTTTCCCACAACCACCGGATGCATATCGATAGCCGCCTGCCCATTTTGGCCCTCGCCCCTTGACCGAAAGGGAAAGCGCGGCCATGTGATCGACCGTTCCAACGAAATTTCGTCGCGCGCAGCGGAATTCTTCTGCCGCCCATCTTGAAGAATATGGTCACCCATGGACGTCGTCGTCGTAGAATCGCCGGCCAAAGCGAAGACAATCAACAAATATCTGGGCAAGAACTATAAGGTTCTGGCCTCGTTCGGCCATGTCCGCGACCTGCCGGCCAAGGACGGCTCGGTGCGTCCCGACGAAGACTTCGCCATGTCGTGGGCCGTCGATGGCCCGTCCGCCAAGCGGCTCACCGAAATCGCCAACGCCGTCAAAAGCGCTGACGGCCTGATCCTCGCCACCGATCCGGATCGCGAGGGAGAGGCCATTTCCTGGCATGTGCTCGAAGTGTTGAAGCAGAAGCGCGCTCTGAAGGACAAGCCGGTCAGCCGCGTCGTCTTCAACGCCATCACCAAGCAGTCGGTGCTGGACGCGATGGCCAATCCGCGCCAGATCGACGCACCGCTGGTCGATGCCTATCTGGCGCGGCGCGCGCTCGACTATCTGGTCGGCTTCACCCTTTCGCCCGTGCTGTGGCGCAAGCTGCCCGGTGCGCGTTCCGCCGGCCGCGTGCAGTCCGTCGCGCTGCGGCTGGTGTGCGACCGGGAATCCGAGATCGAGCGCTTCATCCGCGAAGAATACTGGCAGATCGCCGCTATTCTCGGCACGCCGCGCAAGGACAGCTTCGAAGCCCGACTGACGGCTTTCGAGGGCAAGAAACTGCAAAAGCTGGACATCAAGAACAAGGCGCAGGCCGACGACATCAAGGCGATGCTGGAGGGCGCCGCCTTCAAGGCGCAGTCGGTGGAAGCCAAGCCGACCAAGCGCAATCCTGGCCCGCCCTTCACCACTTCAACGCTGCAACAGGCGGCCTCGTCGCGTCTCGGCTTTTCGGCCAACCGCACCATGCAGGTGGCGCAGCGCTTGTATGAAGGCATGGACATTGGCGGCGAAACCGCCGGCCTGATCACTTATATGCGTACCGACGGCGTGCAGATGGCGCCCGAGGCGATCGACGCTGCCCGCGACGCCATCGCCAAGGAATTCGGCCCGAAATACCTGCCGGAAAAGCCGCGCCAATACACCGCCAAGGCCAAGAACGCCCAGGAAGCACACGAAGCCATCCGCCCGACGGATTTCATGCGCACCCCGGCATCAGTCAGGCAATATCTCGATTCCGACCAGATGCGGCTCTATGAGCTGATCTGGAAGCGCGCCATCGCCAGCCAGATGCAGCCGGCCGAAATCGAGCGCACCACCGTCGAGAT
>DASYCS010000053.1:0-2241 GCA_036500025.1 Mesorhizobium sp.
TCTCAACAAGGCGCTGGCCGAAATGACGGCGGACGGCACGCTGGCAACCATGTCCCAGAAGTGGTTCGGCGTCGATCTCAGCCCGAAAGGCTGAGTAATTTTTCGCGAGGCGGACCAAGACCGCCGCCCGGCTGGCGCAAATTTTCCCGTGACCAGCCGGCCCCGGATCAGGCCGACGATCGAAGATACCGATGGGGGGGAGCCGTCGGTCGATGCCGATAGCAGGCACGGTCGGCGCGTCATAGGTCGGCCGATCACGCATAACGGCGATGAAACAGGCAAGGCTTTTCCTGCCTGCCTGTGATCCTGGCCGCTTCGCCGAGGCCGAAGCTCGATCTTCCCGGCAGACCATCTAATCGCGCCGCTCGCAACACCGCCAGCCGACCCGCATCGCGGCGGCTTACCCGGCGCGGCATAGCCGGCCTGACACAGGCTTCCGGCAAACATTCGGTGCCATCAGCGCCGACAGATATTGCTTTACGTACCTCAATACCTTCGCTACGGTTCGTGTGAGGGGGAGTTTCGATGCGTCCGACGGTTCACGATGTGGCGGGGGAGGCCGGCGTCAGCCTGGCGACCGTTGACCGCGTTTTGAACAAGCGGGCCGGGGTCAGGGCTGCGACGGTCGCGCGGGTGGAGGCGGCTATCGTCAGGCTGGGTTTCGTGCGCGACATCGCCGCCGCCAATCTCGCCAAGCAGCGCGTCTATCATCTCGTCTTCATCATACCGGACGGACCGAACAGTTTCATGCGCGCGCTGGAGCGCGAGCTTGAGCAGGTCAGGTCCAATTCGGTTCTGGACCGTACCGAAATCCGCGTCGTCAAGGTTCCGGCGTTCGACAGCACGGCCCTTGTCGCGGCGCTGGAAAGCCTCGATCCCGCAACCATTTCCGGCCTGGCGCTGGTCGCCACGGAAACCGTCGGCGTGCGCGACGGGGTGGCCAGGCTGCGCAGGGAAGGCGTGGCGGTCGTCACCATGGTTTCCGACATGCCGGCGTCGGGGCGCGATCATTTCGTCGGCATCGACAATGTTGCGGCCGGGCGCACGGCGGCCGGGCTTATCGGGCGCTTTGCCGGGCAGCGAAGGGGCAAGGTGGCGCTGGTCGCCGGCTCGATGCTGGTGCGCGACCATGTCGAGCGGCGCATGGGCTTCGATCAGGTCATCCAGGCCGAGTTTCCGGCGCTGGAATGCCTGCCCGTGCTGGAAGGCCGCGACGACGCCGAAATCGTGCGCGAATTGCTGGCCCAATGCCTGGAGCGGGAGCCTAACATCGTCGGCATCTACAGCATCGGCGCCGGCAATCGCGGCGTGATCGATGTCTTGCAGGCGAGGCCTGCATACCGCGATCTGGTCGTCGTCGCCCATGAACTGACCGATCACTCCCGCAAGGCGCTGCGCGAAGGCCTGTTCGACGCCGTCATCAACCAGGATGCCGGCCATGAAATCCGCAGCGCGATCCGGCTTTTGAAGGCGCGCATCGACGGCACCAGGATCGTCGACGGACAGGAAAGCATCCGCATCGAAATTTATCTTCGCGACAACCTGCCCTGACGGGCCAAATCGTGCTAGTCTTGAGGTACGTATATCTAAACTGAACGAAACGGCCTTCCATGGTCGATTTCGCAGCATTAAGGAAAAAGGAAGTTTACTGCCATGAACAGCGGATTTTTCGGCGACATCAAGCCCGCCCGATATGAAGGCCCAGACAGCACCAATCCGCTCGCCTATCGCCATTACAACAAGGATGAGGTCGTCGCGGGCAAGCGCATGGAAGACCATCTGCGCTTCGCCGTCGCCTACTGGCATTCCTTCGCCTGGCCGGGCGGCGACCCGTTCGGCGGCCAGACCTTCGACCGGCCATGGTTTCCCAAGGCGGGCGGCGCCGACACGATGGAACTGGCCCGACTGAAGGCCGATATCGCCTTCGAGATGTTCGCGGCGCTCGACGCCCCTTATTTCTGCTTCCACGACGCCGATGTGCGACCGGAAGGCCGTGACTTCGCTGAAAGCGCGGCGCGCCTCGACGAGATCGCCGACTATTTCGCCGGCAAGATGGCCAAAACCGGCACCAAATTGTTGTGGGGCACCGCCAATCTGTTTTCCAACCGCCGTTTCATGGCGGGCGCGGCGACCAATCCCGACCCGGACGTGTTTGCCTATTCGGCGGCGACGGTTAAGGCCTGCATGGATGTGACCAAGCGTCTGAACGGCGAGAACTACGTGCTGTGGGGAGGCCGCGAG
>DASYCS010000054.1:0-8696 GCA_036500025.1 Mesorhizobium sp.
GCACAAGCCTCGGTCGAGGCCCGGACCTTGGGGCTCATCGCCCAGCCGCACTACCGTTGTGCAACCGATCCGGCACCGTCCCCTCCACGCTCATCCGGTTCATGACCCGTGTTCCCGCGAGGGAGATGGCGAGGATTATGCCGGCAGGCGGAGAGGGTGTGGATGGATTTATTTTTTGCGCGCTTCTGTCCCCCGCGCTGCCTCGGCGCGGCGCGCGAGCCGCAACCCCTCTCTCGTCATCCCGGAAACTGCGTAGAGCGCAACGACAGGCGGCTGTCCGGGATGACGAAGGTGGGGTCTCCTTAAGCGAGCAAGGACTACTCCCGCCCAAAATCGATCAGGCCGGCTGCGGCTCGCGCTCGAAGGCCGGGCGGCTGGTGTCGATGAGCAGCGACAGGCAGGCGGCGACGATGGCCGTCATGCCGGCGATCTGGAACGCCAGTTCGTAGCTGCCTTGCAATTCGCGCAGCGCACCGCCGAAAAAGGCTGCGGTGGCCGCGCCCACCTGATGGCCGGCGACGATCCAGCCAAACACGATCGGACCCGAGCGGTCGCCGAAGGCTTCGTTCGACAGGCGCAGCGTTGGCGGCACCGTCGCAATCCAGTCGAGGCCGTAGAGGACGGCGAAGATGGTCAGCGCCGTGCCGGAAAAGCCCGACATCGGCAGGTAGATCAGCGACAGGCCGCGAATGCCGTAATACATCCCAAGCAGCTTGCGCGGGTCGAAGCGGTCGGTCAGCCAGCCGGACAGCGTCGTGCCGATCAGGTCGAACACGCCCATCAGCGCCAGCAGGCCGGCGGCTTTCACCTCGGGAATGCCCATGTCGCCGCAAAAGGCGATGAGATGGGTGCCGACCAGCCCGTTGGTGGTGAAGCCGCAGACGAAAAAGGTGGCAAACAGATACCAGAACACCCGCGTGCCTGCCGCGCGGCGCAGCGTGGTAAGCGTATGCGTGAAGAAATTGCCCTGGGCTGCCGGCGAAACCGGCGGCACATCGTCCGGCTCCGCGCCGAAACGCACCAGCCCGATCGAGGCCGGCCGCTCCGGCACCAGCAGCCAGACCAGCGGCAGCAGGCAGGCGCAGGCGATGGCCACCGCCATGACGACCGGCCGCCAGCCGCCCCACTGCGCAAGGCTTGCCAGCACCGGCAGGAACACCAGCATGCCGGTGGCGCTGGAAGCCGACATCAGGCCCATCACCAGCCCGCGATTGGTCTTGAACCAGCGGTTGACGATGGTCGCGCCAAGCACGGTCGCCACCGCGCCGGAACCGACGCCTGAAAAAACGCCCCATGTGGCGACCATCTGCCAGGGCTGCGTCATCCACAGGCTGAGCGCGGTCGAGCCGGCCATCAGCGCCAGCGCACCCAAAAGGATGCGGCGGAGGCCGAAGCGCTCCATCAGCGCGGCGGCGAAAGGCCCGGCCAGCCCGTAGAGGAAAATGCCGACGGCGGCGGCCAGCGAAACCACGTCGCGCCCCCAGCCAAGCTGCGATTCCATCGGCAGCATCATGACGGCGGGCGCCGAGCGCAGGCCGGCGGCGATCAGCAGGCAGACGAAAATGACGGCGACGACGACAAACGCGTAGCGCTGGCCAAGCAATCGAGACTGGACTATCATGTTACTGACCGGTACGTTACGGGAAGCACCACTATGCGTACCGGTCGGTAACATTGTCAAGCGAGAGCGGAAATGCCACGCGCCAATAATATTGATGCAACGATCAGCGATAGCGATCAACCGGCCCCGCGCGCCGCCGAAAAGATCATGGCGGCGGCGCGCGACCTGTTCTACAGCCGCGGCATAAGGGCGATCGGCGTCGACGAGATCGTGCGCAAGGCCGGCGTCACCAAGCCCAGCCTCTATCGCAGCTTTCCTTCCAAGGATGAACTCGCCGCCTCCTATCTGCGGCGCTACGACAGGGACTTCTGGGAGCGTTTCGACCAGGCTGTCGAGGCCCATCCCGGCGATCCGCGCGCGCAGATCGCGGCTTTTCTCACCCGCGTCGGCAAACGTTCGCAAAAGCCGGGGTATCGCGGCTGCGGCATGACCAATGCGGCGGTCGAATATCCCGAAACCGGCCACCCTGCCCGCATCGTCAGCGAAGACAACAAGAAGGAGTTGCGCCGCCGCCTGCGCGAAATGGCCGCCGCGATGGGCGCAAGCGACGCCGCCACGCTGGGCGACGGCCTGCTTTTGCTGATCGAGGGGGCCTATATCTCCAGCCAGCTGTTCGGCCAGGGCGGCCCGGCGGCCTCGGTAGCCAAAAACGCCGACCTGATGATTGCTGCGAGTCTGGCGGATTAGCGCGGCAGGCGGCTACACCAGCCCGCGCTTTGTCATCATCGCTTCAGGCGAAGGCATCTTGCCGCGAAACGCCGTATAAAGCTCCTGCGGGTCCTTCGAGCCGCCGGCCGCGTAAATGTTCTCGCGCAGCCGCTCTGCCAGCGCCGCATTGAACGGGTCGCCGGTTTCCTCGAAGGCCGCGAAGGCGTCGGCGTCGAGCACTTCCGACCACATGTAGGAATAATAGCCGGCTGAATAACCGTCGCCGGAAAACACATGCCCGAAATGCGGGGTGCGGTGGCGCATGGCAATGGTGTCGGGCATGTCCAGCGCGGCGAGCGTCTCGGCCTCGAAGGCCAGCGGCTCCGCCGGGGCGTCCGCCCTGGCGTGATAGGCCATGTCGACCAGCGCCGAAGCGGTGAACTCGACCGTGGCGAAGCCGGCCCCGAAGGTGCGCGCGGCCAGCATCTTTTCCAGCAACGCCTTGGGCATCGGCTTGCCGGTCTCGACATGCAGCGCATGCTTTTCCAGCACGGCGGGCACCGTTAGCCAATGCTCGTAAAGCTGCGACGGCAGTTCGACGAAATCGCGGCTGACCGAAGTTCCCGAAACCGATGGCCAGGTAACGTCGGTCAACATGCCGTGCAGCGCATGGCCGAATTCATGGAACAGCGTCTTCGCCTCGTCCATCGACAGCAGCGCCGGCTGGCCTTTCGGCGGCTTGGCGAAATTCATGATGTTGTAGATGACCGGCTTCGAGCCGTGGCCGAGCGCATAGCCGGATTGCAGCGAACTCATCCACGCGCCGGAGCGCTTCGAGGATCGCGCGAAATAATCGGCGAGGAAAAGGCCGCGTTCGGAGCCATCGGCGTTTTTCACCGAAAAGACGCGCGCATCCGGGTGCCAGGCGGCGATGCCATGCTGCTCCTCGAAACGAAGCCCGAACAGCCGCGTCGCCACGTCGAAACAAGCGGCGATGACGCGGTCGAGCTGAAGATAGGGTTTCAGTTCGGCCTCGTCGAAAGCAAACTTCTCGGCGCGCAGCTTCTCCTGGTAGAAACGCCAGTCCCAGGCGGCGAAGGTTTCGTTGCTGCCCGCTTCCGTCGCCAGGCGCTCCAGTTCCTTCTGGTCGCCGGCAGCCTTTTCCAGCGCCTTCTTCCAGACCGGATCGAGCAGATCGTGCACCGCTTTCGGCGTCTTGGCCATGGTGTCGTCAAGCTTCAGCGCGGCATAGGAAGCGTAACCGAGCAGCTTTGCCTTTTCGGCGCGCAGCCGCAACAGGTCGCGCACGACGGCGCTGTTGTCGCTGGCGCCGCCGTTCTGGCCGCGCATGGTGAAGGCGCGCCACGCCGCCTCGCGCAGATCGCGCCGCTCCGAGAAGGTCGAAAACGGCTCGTAGATGGAACGCGACAGCGTAATGGCGTAGCTGCCTTGGCGGCCACGCGCCTCGGCGGCTTCAGCCATCGAAGCCTTGAGGAAATCCGGCAGCCCGGCAAGGTCGGCCGCGTCCAGGAACAGCGCCCAATCGCTCTCGTCGGCCAGCACGTTCTGCCCGAACTTCGTGCCAAGCGACGACAGTTCCTCGTTGATGGCCGCCAGCCGCTGCTTGCCCGGCGCGTCGAGCTTGGCGCCGGAACGCACGAAGCCTTTCCAGGTCTTTTCCAGAACGCGCAGCGTCTCTTGATCGAGCTTCAGCCCGGCGCGGCGCTGGTAAAGATCGTCGATGCGCGAAAACAGCTTTTCATTCATCGATATCGCCGAGAAATGCCGCGACATCCTTGGCGAGATTTCGCGCTCCAGCGCCTGGATCGCCGGGTTCGTATGTGCGCCGGCCCGAAGCCAGAAGATCGATGACACCCGGTCGAGCGCCTCGCCGCCAAGTTCGAGCGCGGCCAGCGTATTGTCGATGGTGGCCGGCTGCGGATTGCCGGCGATCTTGTCGATTTCAGCCGCATGCGCTTTGAGCGCCGCATCGAAAGCGGGCGCGAAATCATCGTCGCCGAAGCGCGAAAAATCCGGCAGGCCAAGCGGGCCGTTCCATGCGGTGAGCGGGTGCGCGGCAAGGTCGATGGCTTTATCGGGCATGAATTTCTCTCGGCGGATGGGGATTTACGACAGGCGGGCGACCATCCCGATGTAGGGTGCCGCCCGGCTTCACGCAACGGCTAGAAGGAATCGCAGTTGTCGGCGATCCTCGCTTGCGCGCCGGCGGTGATGACGGCGCCGGAAATGGCGAACACTTCCCGCATCAACAGGTCGTTGCCGGGAAAATCGTAGCAGGCGATAACCGTCGAGACGCCATTTTCGTTCTTTTCGACGCGATGTCGGATGGCCGCGCCCTTGGCCGACGCCTGCCACTCGTCCATCGAATCGAGAAATTCCTGCTTGTTTTGCTCGATGCCGAGATCGTCGAGCCTGATGCGGGCATCATCGGCCAGGAGATCGGAAAGCCCACCACGGTCGGCGGCCAGCAAGGCGGCGTACCAGCGGTCGATAACGGCCCCGCCGGCGATGAATTCAGCGGCGAAGCAGGGCGGCGCGGACATCCAGGCAGCCATCGCCGCAAGCAGCAGAAAACGCGTTTTCATGGCAGGCGCTCCCGCCGGCTGGTTCAGTCGAGGACAGGCCGCTCGAAGTCGCCGGTATCCCGGTTCATCGTCCACAATTCGCCGGTCGAGATATCGAACCACGCGCCATAAAGCGCAAGTTCACCCTTCTCTTCCCGCTCCTTGATCTTTGGGAACGTGCGAAGATTAGCCAGCGAATAACGGATCGATATCCGCTCCAGCGCCGTCTGGCGCTCGCTCGCCGTCATGTCGGTGGCGGAGGCGACGGCATTGGCGGCGGGCTTGATCAGGCTCATCCACTTGCCGATGAAATCGCCCGGCGCAAGCGGGCCTGAGCCTTGTGCGAGAGCGGCGCGAATGCCGCCGCAGCGGCCATGGCCCATCACCACGATGTTCTTGACCTTGAGCGCCTGCACCGCAAATTCGAGCGCCGCCGAAGTGGAGTGGAACTCACCGTCCGGCTCGCAGGGCGGCACCAGATTGCCGACATTGCGCAAGACGAACAGCTCGCCCGGCCCGGCATCGAAAATCGTCTCGGGCGCCGAACGCGAATCCGAGCAGGCGATGATCATGGTTTCGGGCGACTGGCCTTCACGGGCGAGATCGCTGTAGCGCCCGCTTTCGGCCGGATAGCGGCCAGTCATGAAATTGCGGTAGCCGGTGAGGAGATGTTCTGGAATGTGAGCCATCGTGGGATGCCATTAACGGCAAAGCCCGGCCGCGATCAACGAAAATCGCAACCCTGCGGCACAATCTCCCGCACGGCCTTTCCGCCGCGCGGGAGGCCTCACGCCCTGGCGTCGCGCCCCGGCTGCCGGAAATGGCGCACCTGCACCATGGCCATCGGATGGGCCAGGCTTTGCGCATCGGTTTCCAGTTGCAGTTCGTCGCCGCCGCGCCTGGCCGTGCGCGCCAAAATCTCGAACACGGCCGCCGTGGTCGATTGCAGCGCCTTGGCCGGCGGCTGGCCCGACAACAGCCGCGCCAGATAGACGGCGGCCGTCAAATCGCCAAGTCCGTTCGGCGGCCCGGCGATGACGCGGTGTTCGGCCAGTATCGCCTGGGACGCATCGACCAGCAGATTGCCGATGCTGTCTGCCATCATCGCCGGCGCCGAGGTGACCAGCATGGTTGCCGGCCCGGCATCGCGCGCCGCCGCAATCACCGCCTTGAGATCGGGCAGCTTCGCGCCCGCCAGCCATTCGAGTTCGTAACGGTTAGGCGTGGCGATATCGGCAATCGGCACCAGCCTGTCGCGCATGGCGGTCGCGGTCGCTTCCGGCACGTAAAGCCCACCCGAATCGCCGATCACCGGATCGCAGACATAGAGGGCGTCCGGGTTTTTCGCCTTGACCGCGCCGACCAGCGCAGCGACAGCCTTGGCCTGCGAAGCCTCGCCCAGGTAACCGGAAAGCACCGCGCCCACTTCGCCAAGCCGCGGCGAACGCTCCAGGTCGGCCAGCAGCGCCGCGAATTGCTCTTCCTTCGCCACGATGCGCGTCGCCGGACCGTGGCCCGGATGCCAGGCAAGCGTGACGGTGGGCACCGCCCATACCGGGAAGCCCAGTGTTTCCAGCGCAAATACGGCGGCGCGGTTGCCCACCGTTCCGCGCACGACATGGCTGGAAATGACGATGACCGCGCGCCGCGCCGCAAGTTCAGTGCTCATGGATGTTCATCCGCCCCGCGTAAGAAAGATGACGAGCCATATCATCAGGCCGATGGCGAGCAACAGGCCGAGCACGCGGCCGATGCGCGTACCCCAATATTCGATGGCGTCCGAACGGTCGGCGTCGGCAGCCGAAACGCGGTCCAGCGCGCCCTTGGCCTTGCGCACCGCAAACGATGCGCCGCCCGGTTCCGATTCGCCCGCTATCCGCTGAAGGATGCGGCGGGATTCGCCATCGTCGTCATTCCGGCGCTGCGGCATGCGGATATCCTGTCTGACGGCAAAGCTTAGCCGGTTCCGCGAACGGTTGACAGGGTTTGGCCCAGTGATGGTGCGCTTTGCTATAGGTGCGAAAATGCGGATATTCGCGGCCCATTTTCTTCGCCAGCGTTTGTGCTACAGATTGGCCATCCGATCCTTTTGAGGGACCCGCCTATGTTTGCCGCCAGCCTGCCTCAATTCCGCATCCGCCGTTTTCTGCCAACCTTTCTGGTGATGGCCTTCGCGCTGCCGCTGCTTGCCGGCTGCGGCTACAACACCATTCCGACGGCGGAAGAAAACGCCAAGGCCGCCTTCTCGGAGGTGCAGAACCAGTATCAGCGCCGCGCCGACCTCATCCCCAATCTGGTCGAGACGGTCAAAGGCTATGCCAGCCATGAAAAGGATACGCTGGAGGCGGTGGTCGAGGCGCGCGCCAAGGCGACGCAGATCACCATAACCCCCGAAACGCTGAAAGACCCGGAAGCCTTCAAGAAATTCCAGGAAAGCCAGTCGGGCCTGACCAGCGCGCTGTCGCGGCTGCTCGCGGTCGCCGAAAACTATCCCGACCTCAAGGCCAACCAGAACTTCCTGGCCTTGCAGGCGCAGCTGGAAGGCACCGAAAACCGCATTGCCGTGGCAAGGCGCGATTATATCCAGGCGGTGCGCGACTATAATCTGACGCTGCGCACCTTCCCCTCGGTGATCTGGGCCAAGCTATGGTTCACCGCCAACGAGCCTTTCCCGAACTTTACGGCGCCCGAAGACAAGCTCGAAGTGCCGAAGATCGATTTTGGCACCAAGCAGGGCGGGTGATCCTTGCCCTGCTGAACCAGAGCGGTTCGACCTTGCGCTCCCCGGCACGCCCCCGCAGCCGGCCTTCATGGGCCGGCAACCCGACCTTAGCGCCGGGTGTGCGAAGCAGTGGCGTTCTGGCGATGCCGCTCGCCCTGTTGCTTTTTCTTCTTACGGCGTTCCTGCCCTTCCACGCCTTCGCCGCCGACCTGCCGGCGCTGACCGGCCGCGTCGTCGACAATGCCGGAATCATCGACGCGGCCAGCAAGGTGCTGCTTGAGCAGAAGCTGGCCGATTTCGAGAAAAAAGGCTCCGACCAGATCGTCGTCGCCACCATTCCCACGCTCGATGGCGAAGATATCGAGACCTACGCCAACAGGCTGTTCCGTTTCTGGAAGCTCGGGCAGGCCGGCGAGAACAACGGCGTACTTTTGCTGGTCGCCCAGAACGACCGCAAGATGCGCATCGAAGTCGGTTACGGCCTCGAAGGCACGCTGACCGACCTGCATACAAGGCTGATCATCGAAAACGACATGGTGCCGGCTTTTCGCGCCGGCGACTTTCCCGGCGGCATCGAAAAGGCCGTCGACGACATGGTCATGGTGCTGGAGGGCAACCCGGAGGAACTGGAAGCGCGCGGGCAGCGCAACCAGCAGGAAAGCGCCGGCGACATCGAGGACTGGATACCCATCCTGTTCGTCATCATCTGGGCAACGCTGTTCTTCGGCGGCTTCGCCATGGCCATCCTGCCGCCGATGTTCGGCCAGAAGATCGGGCCGAACAAATACCGTTGGCTGGGCATGACCTTCAACACCGCGCGCTCCTCGTCGCGCGGCGGCGGCTGGACCTCCGGCGGGGGTGGCTGGTCTTCAGGCGGCGGCGGCGGCTGGTCATCCGGGGGCGGCGGCTTTTCAGGCGGCGGCGGCTCGTCCGGCGGCGGCGGCTCTTCGGGAAGCTGGTGAGGCGCAGCATGGCAAGACATACCATCAGCCCGCAAGACCACGCCCGCGTGACGGCAGCCATCAAGACCGCCGAACAGAAGACCGACGGCGAAATCTACTGCGTAATGGCGCATGCCAGCGACGGCTATTTCTTTCCCGCCGCCCTTGTTTCGATCGTG
>DASYCS010000055.1:0-4611 GCA_036500025.1 Mesorhizobium sp.
CACCAGCGCCACCAACCCGATCGAGTTGCGCCGTTCCATCGGTTACGTCATCCAGCAGATCGGGCTTTTCCCGAACAAGACGGTGGCCGACAACATCTGCGTGGTGCCGGACCTGCTCGGCTGGGACCGCAAGAAGGCGCGGCTGCGCGCTGCGGAACTGCTGGAACTGGTCGGCATGAAGCCAGATGAATTTATGCGCCGCTATCCGCGCGAACTGTCGGGCGGGCAGCAGCAGCGCGTCGGCGTAATCCGCGCATTGGCTGCCGATCCGCCGGTGATGCTGATGGACGAGCCATTCGGCGCGATCGATCCGATCAGCCGCGAATCCATCCAGGACGAATTCCTGCGCATGCAGAAGACGCTGCGCAAAACCATCATTTTCGTTTCGCACGATATCGATGAAGCGGTGAAGATGGCCGACAAGATCGCCATTTTCCGGGGTGGGCGGCTGGAGCAGTTTGCCAGTCCCGAAAGGCTGCTGGCAAATCCTGCCAACGACTTCATCGAGAGTTTTCTGGGCACGGATCGCGCGCTGAAGCGGCTGAAGCTGGTCAGGGTACGCGACGCCATGCTGGCCGTGCCGGACCCGTTGCGCAGCAACGACCCCATCGCGCGTGCAGACGAACTGATGCGTGTTTCCGGCACCCCGGCAATGGTGATGGTGGATGAGGCGGGCCGCCCGGCTGGTCTGGTCGCCAGCGGACAAGGCGGAGATAGCGGAACGGTCGCCGACCATGTCCAGCCGGTGCGCGCGACCGTGCTGACGACATCCGATCTCCGCAACGCCGTTGCCTTGATGTTTGCAAACGACATGCCGGTGCTGCCCTGCATCGATGCAGACGGACGGCTTGCCGGCATCCTGACCTGGCGCTCTATCGTCAAGAGCCTGTCGGCTGTCGAGGCGCCGGCATGAACGCTGCCGCGGCCAACCCGATCGACGCCACGCCTCGCTGGCCAGGCGCACGGGGAGCTTCCGACACAGGCGGCTCACGTCGCGGCATTGTGATCATCTGGCTGGTGGTTATCGCCGCTATAGTGCTGTGGGCTTGGTTCAGCGGCATGCCCGCTGAAATCCTGACCTATCAGGACGACATCACCTATCTGGCGCGTCAGCATATCGAACTCGTGGCCTGGGCCGGCATTTTCGCCATTCTTGTCGGCATACCGGTCGGCGCGGTGCTGTCGCGGCCGGCCTTCCGCAATTTTTCGGAACTGGTACTTCAGGTCTTCAACCTCGGCACCACCATCCCGACACTCGCGGTGCTTGCCTTGTCGATGACCTGGCTTGGCATCGGCACCGTACCGGCCATCTTCGGCCTGTGGGCAGCGACGCTGCTGCCGATCGTGCGCAACACCTATACGGGCCTGCGGGCCGTTCCGCCGCATCTGATCGAGGCCGCGCGCGGCATGGGCATGACCCCCGCGCAGACATTCTGGCGGGTGGAGTTGCCAAACGCGCTATTCGTGATTTTCGGCGGCATCCGCACCGCGCTTGCCGTCTGCGTCGGCACAGCGCCGCTCGCCTTCCTGATCGGCGCCGGCGGCCTCGGCGAGTTGATCTTTACCGGTATCGCGCTTGACGAACTGCCGATGATGCTTGCCGGCGCCATTCCGACCGCGCTGATCGCGGTCCTGACCGATTTCCTTGTCGGCCGGCTGCAATTTTACGCCGTGCCGCGCGGAATAAACCCGCTTCGATAGAATGTGAAACAAACATCAAAAAAAGGGGAAAGACATGGCTATTTTTTCGAAACTGACCACGGCGCTGATCTCGGCGGGCGCTTTGCTGGCGCTTGCCGGAACGTCGATGTCGGCAACGCTGACGGTGGGCGGCAAGGCGTTTACCGAGCAATTGGTCATCTCCGAGATCACCAAGCAATTGCTGGAGGAGAAGGGCTATACGGTCGACAAGAAGGACGGCATGGGCACCAAGATTGTCCGCGCCGCGCTGGAGAATGGCGAAGTCGATCTCTACTGGGAATATACCGGCACGTCGCTGATCACCTTCAACAAGATCAAGGACAAGCTGTCGCCGGAGGAGACCTATGCGCGGGTCAAGCAGTTGGACGGCGAAAAGGGCTTGGTCTGGCTTGCTCCGTCCAAGGCCAACAACACCTATGCGATGACCATCCGCAAGGACAATCCCAAGACGAACGGCATGGAAACCGTGTCCGATCTTGCCGCGGCCTATAATGCCGGCAAGCCGGTGGTGCTGGGTACGTCGGCGGAATTCCCCAAGCGGCCGGACGGCCTGCCTGGGCTTGAGCAAGTCTATGGTTTCAAGGCGGGACGCGAGAATGTCAGGCCGATGGATCTGGGACTCGCCTACAAGGCGCTCGGCAATGGCGATCTCGATGTGATCGCCTCGCAGGCCACCGATGGCCTTATCGCCGCGATGAACCTGAAAGTGCTCAAGGACGACAAGGGCTTTTTCCCCGACTACGCCATGACGCCGGTGGTGCGCAAGGAAGTGCTCGACGCCAATCCCGATCTCAAGGGCATCCTTGAATCGCTGTCGGCCAAGCTCGATGACGCAACCATGCAGCACCTCAATGGCGAGGTCGATGTCGACAAGAAGACGGTGGAGCAGGTCGCTACGGACTTCTTGAAGCAGAACAAACTTTAGGAAACAGCAGCCGTCACTGCGCCGTGCAAGCGGCGCGTAGGCGGCGGCTGCCAGCAACCCGCCTGGCATGGCGAATGCCGGGCGGTAGCCTGATCGGAAGGAACCGGAATGAACATTTTTTCAAAGCTTGGCGCCGCTGTGCTGTCGGCGGCCGTCGTCCTGTCGGGCTGGGCGGCGATGGCTGCCAACCTGACGGTTGGCGGCAAGGATTTCACCGAGCAGCTTGTGCTTGCCGAAATGACCAAGCAATTGCTGGAGGCGAAGGGCTACACCGTCGACAAGAAGGACGGCATGGGCACCAGCATCGTGCGTGCGGCGCTCGAAAGCGGCGAGGTCGACATGTATTGGGAATATACCGGCACCTCGCTGGTCACCTTCAACAAGATCACCGAGCATCTCAGCCCTGAACAGACCTACGCCAAGGTAAAGGAACTTGATGGCGCCAAGGGGCTCGTTTGGCTGGCGCCGTCGAAAGCCAACAACACCTATGCGCTGGCCATCCGGCAGAATAATCCGAAGACCGATGGCATGAAGACCTATTCCGATCTTGCCGCCGCCTACCGCGATGGCAAGGAGGTGCTGATGGGGGCGACCGCCGAGTTCGTCAAGCGGGAGGACGGCCTGCTTGGATTGCAGAAGATGTATGATTTCAAGGCGGGCCGCGCCAATACGCGACCGCTGGATGTCGGCCTTGTCTATAACGCGCTCGCCAATGGCGATGTCGACGTTTCGACCGTCGGGGCAACGGACGGGCGCATCGCCGCCATGCACCTGATCCTGCTGAAGGATGACAAGAGCTTCTTCCCGAATTACGCGCTCGCGCCGGTGATCGCCAAAAAGACACTCGATGCGCATCCAGACTTGCAAGGCCTGCTGGAATCGCTGTCGGGCAAGTTGGATGACGCCACGATGCAGCGGCTGAACGGCGAGGTGGATGTGGAGAAGAAGACCGTTGAAGACGTAGCGACCGGCTATCTCAAGCAAGCTGGGCTGATCTAGCAACGATGGCCGGTTGCCTGTCGCAGCCGGCCTGGATAGTGAAAGTCGAAGAAACCGCCGATGACCACCGACTACGCCAGATTGATCGACGCCGAGACCTGGGCGTTCATCAACCGCATCAATGCCTTTTACCCGCCCGAAACGGCGAACCTCCCCATCGAGCGTAACCGCGAGATCTACGACCGGATGAGCCGTGCTTTTCATACGGCCTATCCTGCCGGTGTCAGCGCGCAAGCCGGCACCGTGCCGCTGGCTGACCACGACGTTGCGCTGCGCATCTACCGAAAGGCCGGTGGCCCCGAGGCGGCTGTGGTGCTCTATTTCCACGGTGGCGGCTTTATTCTGGGCGGTCTGGACAGCCATGACGACATTTGCGCCGACATCTGCGCGGGCACCGGGGCCATTGTCATCTCGGTGGATTACCGGCTGGCCCCGGAACACCCCGGCGCGGCAGCTTTTGACGATGCCGTGGCCGCCTTCGAATGGGTTGGCGCCAACTACCCGCAGCCGATTGTTCTCGTCGGCGAATCGGCGGGCGGCAACCTGGCCGCATGCGTCGCCCACCACACTCGCGGCCACGCTCTGGCCGCCATCGGCCAGGTGCTGATCTATCCTGGCTTAGGCGGCGATGAAGGCCAGGGTTCCTACGTAACGCACGCCGAAGCGCCGATGCTGTCGACGCGCGACCTTGATTTTTACCGCGCCGTTCGGACCGGTGAAGCGAACGTATCGGACGATCCGCGCTATACGCCGCTGGCCGACAACGATTTTTCCGAGCTGCCGCCCACCGTAATCTTCACCGCGCAATGCGACCCGCTTTCATCCGATGGTGAAGCCTATCGCGACCGGTTGTTGCGGGGTGGCGGCAAGGCGCGCTGGCAGGAGGAGGAGGCCCTGCCGCACGGCTATTTGCGCGCGCGTCACACCGTTGGCCGGGCAAGGGCCAGCTTCGCGCGCATTGTCGAGGCCATCGGCATGCTCGGCGA
>DASYCS010000056.1:0-5903 GCA_036500025.1 Mesorhizobium sp.
CTTTGCCGGTTCGCCGGCGGCCTGGCGCTTCTGGTTTTCAGCCTTGAGCGCATAGGCGCGCTGCTCCGGGTTGCCGACATTGTAGAGCGTGGCGGTGATGCCCGGATTACCTGAAATGTCGAAGCCGGCGATGCTTCTGTACGCATCGATCGACTTCCTCAGCGTCGCCGCCACATAGGGCAGCGTCAAATCCGGATCCATGATGGTCTTGTAGACGGCGTTGGGGTCGCCCACGTCGAGCCTGGGCAGGCCCGAAACCTTGTGCACCAGATCGCTCATCTGCAAGGCGGTCAGCGGGTTCAGCTGGCCAAGCCCGAAGGTCTGGCCGGCATAATAGGGCTGGAAGAAGGTGGCGCCGAAGCGGTCGTTGGGAAAGCTTTCGCCCCCCACCGTCTTGCCGCGAAAGGTATGGTTCCACACCTGCTCGCGGCATTCCCACAAATCGTAGCTGCCCGACTGGTCCGCGCATTTCGCAAATTCGGGACGCTGGATGAAGGTGGTGATGTCCTCGCCATCATAGGCGAAGGTCAGCTTGCTCGACAGGTAGGAGATCGCCTTGACGTAGTAGGTTTGCAGGCGGTCGTAGGCGTCGACATTGTAGGTATGCTCGCCGACGATGGCGCCGACGATGTGCATCGGGTCGATGCCATAGGCCGCCGCCGCCTGCTTGATCTTGGCGCGCAGCTTGGCGTCATTTTGCAGCAGCGCGTAGACCTTGCGGTATTTGGCCTGGAAGGTGGTGTTGGTGGCCTGCGTGCGCCGGCTTGAAGCGCCCGGAATATCGGGCTGTTCCACGTTGCGGTTTCCCGGCGGCACGGGCGTCGCGGCCAGCGCCGGAAACGCTGCTGCCGAAAGCATCACGAGGACAATGCCGAGAAGGAATTTTTTCATGCGCCGCCGCGACCTTGCCCATAGCGTTCGGGTTATCCGGGGCGCAACCTAGAAAAACCGCCGTGGCAAGTCGAGCCTTCAGTCAAGGCAAGCGACTAAAGGTCAACATATGCTTCCATTTGGCCACACATCTTGCGATGTGCGGCCAAATTTGCCGTCCGCCGTGCCTTAGAGGATGAAGCGCGACAGATCCGTGTTGCGCGACAGGTCGCCGACATGCTTCTGCACATAGGCGGCGTCGATGGTGACGGCGGTGCCGTTGCGGTCGGGCGCGTCGTAGGAAATCTCGTCCAGCACCCGTTCCATCACCGTCTGCAAGCGCCGCGCGCCGATATTCTCGACGGTGGAGTTGAGGTCCACCGCGATGCCGGCCAGCGAATCGATGGCGTCGTCGGTGAAGACGAGCTCGACGCCCTCCGTCTTCATCAGCGCAATATACTGCTTGATGAGGCTGGCTTCGGTTTCAGTGAGGATGCGGACGAAATCATCCTTTTCCAGCGCGCGCAGTTCGACGCGGATCGGCAGGCGGCCCTGCAACTCCGGCAGCAGGTCGGACGGCTTGGCGACATGGAACGCGCCCGAGGCGATGAACAGGATATGGTCCGTCTTCACCGGCCCGTATTTGGTCGCAACCGTGGTGCCCTCGACCAGCGGCAGCAGGTCGCGCTGCACGCCTTCGCGCGAGACGCCGGCGCCCATGCCGCCCTCGCGGTTGGCGATCTTGTCGATCTCGTCGAGGAAGACGATGCCGTCCTCCTGCGTCGCCTCCAGCGCGCGGCGCACCACCTCGTCCTGGTCGAGCAGCTTGTCGGACTCGTCCTCGATCAGCAGGCCGTAGGATTCCTTGACCGTCGTCTTGCGCATCTTGGTCTTCTTGCCGCCCATCGCCTTGGACAGCATGTCGTTGATGTTCATGACGCCGATATTGGCGCCCGGCATGCCGGGAATCTCGAAGCCGGGCATGCCGCCATTGCCGGTATCGGCCACTTCGACCTCGATTTCCTTGTCGTCCAGCTCGCCTTCGCGCAGCTTCTTGCGGAAGCTGTCGCGGGTCGCCGGTGACGCGGTCTTGCCGACCAGCGCTTCCAGCACGCGCTCCTCGGCATTGATGT
This sequence comes from Mesorhizobium sp., assembly GCA_036500025.1. Taxonomy (GTDB): domain Bacteria; phylum Pseudomonadota; class Alphaproteobacteria; order Rhizobiales; family Rhizobiaceae; genus Mesorhizobium. Next base: position 2,004 of record DASYCS010000056.1, read on the forward strand.
GGGCGCGCGCCTTGACGTCCTCGCGCATTTTTTCACGCACGAGGCCGATGGCGATCTCGACGAGATCGCGGATGATCTGCTCGACATCGCGGCCGACATAGCCGACTTCGGTGAACTTGGTCGCCTCGACCTTGACGAAGGGCGCGCCCGCCAGCTTGGCCAGCCGGCGCGATATCTCGGTCTTGCCGACGCCGGTCGGCCCGATCATCAGGATGTTCTTCGGCATCACCTCTTCACGCATCTGGCCTTCCAGCTGCTGGCGGCGCCAGCGGTTTCGCAAGGCGATGGCCACGGCGCGCTTGGCGTCCTTCTGGCCGATGATGAAGCGGTCGAGTTCCGAAACGATTTCGCGGGGGGAAAATGTGCTCATGAATTACAGATCTACACTTTTTTGATGGGAGGTAATTTGTCGAGCACGGATGTGGGGAGCGTGGAGCCGATGATCAAGCGCCTTATTCTCTGCCAGCCCGCGCCGAAGCAGATGACGAGCGCGCCGACCACCAGCAGGATCAGCGCAAACGGAGGAACGCCGGTGGTGTGGGAGGCGGAACTGACCAGGTAATAAATGCCGAGCGAGCCGAAATAGGCAAGCGTCGGCACCAGCAGCGACCGCCTGTCGATGGCCAGCGCCACATAGACGAAGCCGATGATAAGGACGGCCAGCATGATGGTGGCGTTGGCGTCGGGTTCGATCCGGCCCATGACGACGTCCTGCCCGGTAGCCAGGATGAACAGCGGATGCACCAGCATCGGCGCCGACACGACATGCAGCCAGAATGCGCAGTCCGACCAGATTTTGCGCCGCTCCCGGTCGAAAACATCGAGCGCCACCGCCGTGCCGAAGACGATGAGGCCGCAGATCAACGGCATATAGAGCGCCGCGCGCAACAATTCGGGCATGTCCTTGAGCTGCGGCGGGGCGACCGTGCCGGCGGCTACGCCGTCATAAAGCAGCAGGGCCGTCTGCAAGAACGCCAGAAGCGTCGCGGCTATGGCGAAGACGCCCGCCAGAATGGGAACCTTGAAGCGCCAGAAATAAAGCGCCACCGCCGCCATGACGCCGCCGAGGAAGAGATAGCCGGCGCTCGAAACCTGCTGTCGCAACGCCAGCAATTGCCAGATCGAAGAGGGTTTCTGGATCGCATAATGCTCAAGGGTTTCCGAACCCAGCGCCACGACGAAGGCCGTCACGAAGAAAAGGCTCAACACCGTCGAGGACAGCTTCATGCGGTGCTGGCGCGTGACGATTTCAGCGACCGCCCATGAAAACAGCGCCACCAGCGCCGCGATCCACAGGCGCTGGCCGGGAAGCAGCGTATTGAGAACGAAAAAGAAGCCGGCCGTCAGCAAGACCGTGCCGACGGTGACGAAAAGATCGTTGCCGCCGCCGATCAGGCGCAAATTCTCCTCACCGCTTTCGTCGTCGCTTTCCGCGCCTGCCGGCCCGATGCGCTCCAGCGCTCGCAGCCGGTCGCGCTGTTGTGGCGTGATCGTCCCTTCGGTAATCGCGGTTTCGAGCGTTTCCGCGCTGATGCCTCCCGCTAACGGCATCGCTAGACCGCTCCCTGCCAGGCTTTTACCGCTTCCATCGGATGCACCAGCATGATGACGTTGAGCGTCAGATTATCCCGGATCATGTAGCCGGTGCCGAGTTCGAAAAGGATGGCCAGCGCCACCACCACCCAGACAGGCAGGGTTTTCGCCATCACGAAGCCCAGCACCATGGCCAGCGTGTCGGACACCGAATTGATGATGCTGTCGCCGTAATAGTCGAGCGAGATGGTGCCGGTGCGGTAGCGGTCGATGATGATGGGGCTGTTTTCAAGGATTTCCCAGCCGCCTTCGATCAGCAGTGCAAACGCCAGCCTCAGCCAGATCGAGGAGCGCGGAAACAGGAAGCGCGACAGCGCATAGAACAGGAAGCCGTGGATGATGTGCGATGGCGTGTACCAGTCGGAAATGTGCTGGGAGTTCTCCGAGCTTTGAACGACGCCGTGCCACAGCTTGACGTAACCGCAGGTGCAGATCGCCGGGTGGCCCTCAACATAGAGCGCGATGGCTTGGATGCCTATGATGACAGCGGCGATGACCAGCCCGGCCTGCCACGGAAAATCCCGCGACAGGCCGCGCCTCGTTTCAGGAATGCTCATTCGTCGTCCCCCTCGTCGGCCCCTTGGTCGGCATCGAGCGCCATCAAAAGCACATGGCCGTATTGCGACTTTCGTTCCCCCAAAGGCTGGAAGCCAGCCTTTTCGTAAGCCCTTATCGCCCGTGCGTTGCCGGGAGCGGGATCGATGACGACGCGCAGCGCGCCTTCCTCGAACAATTCCGCCGTGAATTGCCTGATAATTGCCGGGCCGTGGCCGATGCCTACCAGTTCCGGCACGCCGATGGATAGGTCTATGCCGAGCGTCCCGAAAGGCTGGTCCGCATAGGGATGGTCGTCTTCCATATGCGGATCGTAGCTTTGCAGATAGGCGATGGGCCGTCCGTCCAGCTCGACGATCAGCGGCTCGACGCCGTCGCTGTCGATGTGATCGCGGATTGAGGCGATTTCCGTTGCCGGATCGCCCCACCATTCGGCCATGTGAGGCAGCGCCAGCCAACGGCCAAGCAAGGGCAGGTCAGCCTCGGTGACCGCGCGGAAATCATAGGCCGGCGCGGCCTGCCGCTGCTTGCCCTGCTTAGGCGGCATCGATCACTTCGACGACGAAGTTGTTGTTGGTGTAGACGCAGATTTCGGAGGCGATCTTCATCGCCTTGCGCGCTATTTCCTCGGCGTCCTGGTCGGTGTCGATCAGCGCGCGCGCCGCCGCCAGCGCATAGTTGCCGCCGGAGCCGATGGCCATTACGCCGTCTTCCGGCTCCAGCACGTCGCCATTGCCGGTCAGCGCCAGCGACACGGACTTGTCGGCCACCAGCATCATGGCTTCCAGCCGGCGCAAATAGCGGTCGGTGCGCCAGTCCTTGGCCAGTTCCACGCAGGCGCGGGTCAACTGGTCTGGATATTGCTCCAGCTTGGCTTCCAGCCGCTCCAGAAGCGTGAAGGCGTCGGCCGTCGCGCCGGCAAAGCCTGCAATGACGTTGCCGCCCTTGCCGATGCGGCGAACCTTCCTGGCATTGCCCTTCATGATGGTCTGGCCAAGGCTCACCTGGCCGTCGCCGGCAATGACCACCTTGCCGCCCTTGCGCACCGTCACGATGGTCGTGGCGTGCATGCTCAGTTCATTTGACATGTTTTCTGCTCCGATGCCGCGCTATCCCGGTAAGGCGATGTGGCGCGTTACGAGTGATTTGATCGGTCATATGTATGCAAGCCAGGGGCGATTGCAAACCGGTGAGACAGGCGGTTTTGCCAACTGGCATTCGCGCGGTCATGCTGGTAGAAGGCACTCGCTTTAACGCTTGGGTTTCCAGCACAGGGATGAGGCCATGACTGCCCGATCCGCCGAAGTGAGCCGCGAGACGAAGGAAACCGAGATTTCGGTTTCGCTTCATGTTGATGGCGCCGGCAAGTCCGACATCGAAACCGGTGTCGGCTTCTTCGACCATATGCTCGACCAGCTGTCGCGCCATTCGCTGATCGACATGACGGTGCGCGCCAAGGGCGACCTGCATATAGACGACCACCACACGGTGGAAGACACAGGCATCGCGCTTGGCCAGGCCCTGTCCAAGGCGCTGGGCGAGCGGCGCGGCATCATGCGCTATGCTTCGATCGACCTTGCCATGGACGAGACGCTGACGCGCGCCGCCATCGATGTTTCGGGCCGGCCGTTCCTGGTATGGAACGTGGCGTTCTCCTCGCCCAAGATCGGCACGTTCGACACCGAGCTGGTGCGTGAGTTCTTCCAGGCGCTGGCGCAGAATGCCGGCATCACCCTGCATGTTACCAACCAT
>DASYCS010000057.1:0-5436 GCA_036500025.1 Mesorhizobium sp.
ATATCGGGCTTGATGAGCGACACCGAGCGCCAACGGGCCGAACGCGACCTTGAGGTCGATCCGGCCTTTCGCGATGCGGTGATGCAACTGGCCGAGCGGATGCACCTCTTCGATGGCCCATCCTCGCCCGAGGACGCTTTGGACGATAGCTGGAAGCTGGTTGCCGCCCGCATCGCGGAACTGCCGCAGATGCAACCCATGGCGATCGAGGCCAACAGCACTACCCGCCCGGCAGGCAACGAGCGGGCCGACCGTTTCGCGCTATTTTCCACGAAGCCGGCACGCGCCCTGATGATAGGAATCGGCGTGATACTGGCTTTCGCACTGTGCTACTTCACGACCAAATCCTAAAGGCAGGCAGGTCCTGAGCGGCGGGCGCGAGCCGGCGCATCATCAAAAACATCGGTTCGCCGTCCTGGACGAGGCTCTCGACCGCCTGCCATCCGAGCGCGGCGTAAAAATCTCGCGCCTGCCACGTATAGAGGTAAAGCGGTTCCGCGCCGACCGCGCGGGCATGCGCCTCGACCGCACGTACCAGCGCGGCGCCAATTCCCCGCCCCCTGAAAGCTTTCGCAACAGCCAGACCCGCGAGCCAGGGCGTTAATGCGTGAGCCGGCTCCAGTTCGTGACGAACGAACAAAACCGATCCGACCGGTTCCGCACCGATCCGCGCAACCATGGAGCATTCGAACCCGTCACCGCGCAGCATGTCGCGCAGGTCGGCCACATCCTCGGCATGCGTTCTGCCGCTATCCTTGAAAAAACTTTCGACGCGAAGCCGTGCAACAGCCTCGACGTCTTCTTCCCGCATAGGCTCGATCGTGGCTGGCATGAACCATCCCAAAAAAAACCGCCGGGACATGCCCGGCGGTTCGCAACGGCTTTATGCCGCAATCAATATGGCTGGGCTTTCTTCAATAGGGGCATTTGTTGTCGGTGCTGTAGTCATGCACCTCGATGGTGCCGGCGATGATGTCGGCCTTCGCCTTGTCGGCGGCGGCCTTCATTTCTGGCGTGACAAGATCCTTGTTATTGTCGTCCATCGCATAGTCGACGCCGCCTTCCTTGAGACCGAGATTGCTCAAGCCGCCTTTGAACGTGCCGTTCTTGCCATCCATGAAGGCGGTGTAGACGGCGACATCGACACGCTTGAGCATCGAGGTCAGCACCTTGCCCGGCTGAAGGCCGTTCTGGTTGGAATCGACGCCGATGCCGAGCTTGCCCGCATCGGCCGCCGCCTGCAACACGCCGACGCCGGTGCCGCCGGCCGCCGCATAAACCACGTCCGCGCCCTGGTCGATCTGCGTCTTGGCGATCTCGCTGCCCTTGGCCGGATCGTTCCACGCCGCCGGCGTATCGCCGGTCATGTTCTGGATAACTTCCGTCGCGCCCGCCGCCTTGGCGCCGCCGACATAGCCGCATTCGAATTTGCGGATCAGCGGAACGTCCATGCCGCCGACGAAGCCGACTTTCTTGGTTTTCGAAGCCATGCCGGCCAGAACGCCGACAATATAGGAGCCTTCGTAATCCTTGAACTTGAGCGAGCGCACATTGGGCAGGTCGACCTGGTCGTCGATGACCACGAAGTTCAGTTCGGGATATTCGGCGGCAACCTTGGTCAGCGGATCGACCCAGGCAAAACCCGCCATGACGATCGGATTGCGGCCATCTTCGGCAAAGCGGCGCAGCGCCTGCTCGCGTTGCGAGGCGTTCGACACTTCGAATTCGACGTAAGGCGTGCCGGTTTCAGCCTTGAATTTTTCAGCCCCGTTATAGGCTGCCTCATTGAACGATTTGTCGAACTTGCCGCCCAGATCGTAAAGGATCGCCGGCTGAACATCGGCGGCGAAGGCCGGCAGAACCATGGCGGTCGCGGCCAGAAGGCCAAGCACAATACGTTTCATGTCATCCACACCCTGTCGGTTTCTTTTCTAGGTCGGCGGCTCCAGCTCGGCGGCGTCGCCTGCCGGCCTTCTAAAAGGCCGCGGTAACGTCCGGCCGAGCATTTTGGCCCTGCCGCCAGGCAATCTTGCACGGCGCGAAACAAAATTCATCAGGAATCTTGGTTTGCTAAAATACGCGCCCGGCATGGGTTAAGCCCGGTCGTTGCCGGCGTTTGCGAACCGGCTAAATCAGCTCGCGATTTCCAGAACGGCGCCGGTTCCCCTCAGGCCGCCGGCGCCATCCGGGTTCTTCGCCAGATATTGCTGGTGTTCCGCTTCGGCGAAAAAGAAGTTCGGCCCCGGCGCGATCTGCGTCGTGATGCGCCCAAGCCCGATCCCGAGCAGCGCCACCTGGAACGCATCGCGCGAAGCAAGCGCCGCGCCATGTTGCGCCTCGCCGCGCGTATGGATCATCGAGCGGTAGAAGGTGCCGATGTCGTTTCCCTGCCGCATGCCCTGCGTGGGATCGTGGCTTTGCCAAAACAGCTTCAGCAACGCCGCATAGGAGACAATCGCCGGGTCGAAGACAACGAGCACCGCCTGTGTATGGCCGGTAAGGCCGGTGCTCACTTCCTGATAGGTCGGGTTGGCCGTCGCGCCGCCACAAAAGCCGGCCGCCGTCACCCATACGCCCTCGGTCTTCCAGAACAGGCGCTCGGCATCGTGGAAATTGCCCATCGCAAACACCGCCGTTTCGGTGGCGTCGGGATACGGCTCTTTCAACGCAAGCCTGGAGACGAAATGCCGGGTGGCCGTGCGAATGGGCTTCGCCCGGCCCGGCAACGCCTCGCCGGGCTTGGGAAGGTTGAGCTTCTTGTTCAGCATGTCGCTGAGAAAGAACATGGGGCCTCCCCGTTACCGGATGTCAGTTCACGGCCGCGAAGCCACCGCGCCGCTCCCGTTTATACCCAATCGCATAAAGAAGCAGGGCAAGCGCGGCGAACACCGCAAAACCGGGAAGATCGAGCACCCGCAAAACGACCCCGTCCCACAGCAGCGCGCCCGCCTTCTCGCGCGTAAAGGCCTCAAAGCCGGTAAGCGTATCGGGCGAGACGGCAAGCCAGCTTGTCTTGAGCGGGGTGAGCACCAGCGCCGAAGCCGCGACCGTGCGCGTCGTGTCCAGCACCGCCATGATGACGGAGATCGACAGCGCCACCATGGCGGCAAGACGAAAAACGAAGCGAAACATGCAGACTTTCCAAGCGATCGTTCAACCGAAACGATAGGACGAGCTTGCCCGCGCCGCAATCGTTTCGCGCCGATTGACGCCGCCGGCGCCGCCCGAAAGCGGCAATTCCGACGCAACGCCGATATCTTGGGCGAAAGCAACGCCATTATGGCTTGGCATTCGGCTTAGGATCGACTAGATCAGCCCCGCACCGGATGCTTTGACGGCTCTGGTGCGAGGGAAACGGCGTTGCAGGTTGGCAGCGCCCGCAGCACGGATACCGGCTGTATTCCCAAGGGATTTGCGCCCATCCCCAACCCGCCCGGCATAACCAGCCGACGCGCTGCGCAAAGACGGAGAGGTGGCCGAGTGGTTGAAGGCGCACGCCTGGAAAGTGTGTTTACGGGAGACCGTAACGCGGGTTCGAATCCCGCTCTCTCCGCCATATTTCCTGACTAATCCATTCTTTTCATATCGCGCAATCAAAGCCGAGTGCATGGAATTTCAATCGTTTTCGGTAGGAAATGCCGGAAATAGGTAGCGTAAGGCGCTATCCATTCGGGAAAACCGGCAATTACCAATCCTTCCGCCGCAGTTCCTCGCCCGCCTGAACATTGCCCGCGGCGGCGGATTCGGCCAGCAATTGCCGCGCGCGTCGCGGGTCGCTGTCTTCGACAAGCATGGCGAGTTTCCATTTCGCCCAATTGTCGTTGGTGCGCGGCAGCGAACGCTCGAAATATGTGCGCGCCAGCGCGGTGTCCTGTCCCACGCCGTCGCCATCGGCCAACATGAAGGCCAGCATGTGATAGGCCCATTCATTGTCCTGCTTGGCCGAGCGCTCGTACCAGAGGCGAGCCTGCTGCATATCCTTCGGCGTCGACAGCCCATGCTGATAAAACCAGCCGACGCGAAATTGCCCGTATTTGTCGCCGGCCACGGCTGCCGCGCGATACCATTTCAGCGCCGCGTCGTCGTCCTTGGCGACGCCTGCGCCGTTCTCGTACATCTCCGCCAGCTTGTAGGCGGCCGCTGCATTGCCCTTGTTTGCGGCCAGCGCATAGTAATGCGCCGAAATACGCAAATCCGCCTCGGTGCGCCTGGGATAGGCCTTGTACGTCTCAGCCACATTGAACCATTCCCAGCTGATCTGCGAAGGATTTGGCCCGGCCACGCAGCCGCCGCACACCGCCAGCGCGCAAAGCGCGATGCCTGCCCCGAACTTCAATTCCACCCGCCCCCGGCTCGATCCGACAAGCTATACCCGACCGGGCAATTTGCAATTGCAAGCCGAGATGGTTTGGCGTCTACCTCGCCGGAGGGGAATGCGGCAGCGAATATTTTCCCCAGGCAGGCAATCGCGCACGCTTTATCGGTGGCGTACCTCGTAAATCGCCCTATGTTTTACCCAAACGGAGCCTGTAACGGCCAATGTCGCGCCATTTGAAAATCACGATCGGTTTCCTTGCCGGGCTGGCCCTGTTGCCGGCTTTAGGCGCGGACGCCTCCGCCATAGAGATCATCACCCCGACTGACAGCAATGCGCTATTGCGGCAGGGGCGCGGCAACGAATTGCGCGCGCTGCGCAACCAGATCCAACGCCAGCAGTTCCAGCAGCAGCAACAACAAAACCGCACACAGGACAGACGAGTAGCACCGCCGCCCGTTCTCGACGTTCCCAAAATGAAACCGACATGCCAGAAGCAGGTTTATGGCAATGGCTATCTGAAAAGCTGCCGCTGAAGAACCTTCACCGCCCGCCGGCCGCCAATTCCACCCGCTTGGCCTTCCGCAGCAACTGCCGGAATAATTTTTCCAACATCGCCAGAAAGCTTCGATAAATCCGTGATTACAGATGTCCGCTGAAAAGAAGAACGCAATCCGCAAGGCAAAGAAGGGCGAAACCATTCGTCAGGTCGCCGCTGTGCCCTATCGGATCAACGCCCAGGGCGGGCTTGAGGTCATGCTGGTCACGTCGCGCGAAACCAGGCGCTTCATCGTTCCCAAGGGCTGGCCGATGAAAGGCAAGAGCGGCCGCAAGGCAGCCGAGATCGAGGCCGCCCAGGAGGCCGGCGTCACCGGGACGGTCATCAGGGAACCGAGCGGCGCTTATCACTACTGGAAACGGCTTTCGAACCGCTTCGTTCGCGTCAATGTGGTGGTCTATCTGCTTGAGGTTAAGGAGGAACTGGCCACCTGGCAGGAGCGGGAAGCGCGCCAACGCTCGTGGCTCTCGCCGGCGGAAGCCGCCTTGCTGATCGACGAGCCTGAACTGTCGACGCTGATCCGCACGCTGGCGCCGCCAGTTCGGCCGCAGCCCGATTAAGC
>DASYCS010000058.1:0-3191 GCA_036500025.1 Mesorhizobium sp.
TGGCCGAAGATCGCCCAGACGCCGCCGAAGACCGGCTGCTTCACGCCGTCTATCTCGGTCATCTGGCGCGACAGGAAACGGGTGAGCGCCTGCGCCATCGTCAGCCGGATTGTCATGGCCGTTCCTCCCGTGGCTGCATGCCGCCGTGATGCCGCGCGGCAAGCCATGCCCCGGCCAGCCGTTCGAAGCGCGCCGCCATGTCGGCGATCGCCTGGTCGTCCGACATTTCGCCGGCCAGCCATTTTTCGGCGGCATGAATGAAAATCGTTCGCCCGACCGCAAAACCCTTGACGATGGGAGCCTTGGCGGCGGCGGCGAAGGCTGACTCAAGTTCGTCCGGCGGCGCTTCCAGCCCAAGCAGCAACACACCCCGGCACCATGGGTCGTTTTGCGTGACGACCGCTTCTATCTTTGCCCAGGCGGCGCTTGAGGCTTGCGGCTCCAGCTTCCACCAGTCGGGCCTGATGCCCAGCGCGTAAAGCTCCTCGAGCGCGCGCGCCACCGTGTCGTCGTCCAGCGCGCCATGTTTTCCGGCAATGATCTCGATCAGCAATTCGCGGCCGACCTTTCGCGACGCCTCGAACAGCGCGCGCAGCTTTTGCTGCTGCTCGACCTTCAATTCGGTCGGGTCGTCCGGATGGTAGAAGCACAGGCATTTGATGCAGTGGCCAACCGGCCAGTCGACCAGTTGCGAGCCGATGTCCTGCGAAAACTCGAAGCGCAGCGGGCGCGAGCCGGGCTGCTCGACCGGACGGCCGAGCCACGCAAACGAATGGCGCCCAAATTCGAACATCGCCTGGCGGCCATATTTCTCGTCCAGCAGCATGCCATAGCCTTCGCGCCCCGCCGCGACCTTGGCCGCCGCCTTGACGGCCAACAGCTTGAAGGCGTCAATGCGCGAGAAATCGGCGCCCTCTCTCTCCGCCACCGCCTCAAGCTGGGCGCGATGATCGCAGGCGAATACCATCAGCGAGGGAAGATCGCGCCGGCGGTTCGTCGCCCAATGGATGTGGTTGATCTCCGCATCCTTGCGCAAGGCGTGGTGCTTGCTGCCATGATCGAGGAAGAATTGCAGTTCCTCGAATGTCGGATATTCGGGCGCGCAGAGCAGGCGCGACACCGCGAACGCGCCGCAGGCATTGGCCCATGTCGCCGCCGTCGCCAGGCTTTCGCCGCCCAGCCAGCCGCGCAGGAAGCCGGACATGAAGGCGTCGCCCGCGCCAAGCACATTGTAGATTTCGATGGGAAAACCCTGCCCGACGACGCCATCCTCAAGCTCGTCGCCGATCTCGCCTTCATAGACGACGCAGCCCATGGCGCCGCGCTTCAACACGATGGTTGCCGCCGACAGCGCGCGGATGGCCTTCAGCGCGCCCAGGCAATCGTCGGCGCCTGACGCGATCATGATCTCTTCCTCGGTGCCGACGATAAGGTCGCAGTCGGGCAGCACCGTCTTCAACCGGGCGGTCACCCGCTCGGATTTGACGTAGCGCCCAAACCCTTCGGCATGGCCGGCCAGCCCCCACAGATTAGGCCGGTAGTCGATGTCGAACACCACCTTGCCGCCGGCCGCCTTGATGGCTCGGATCGCCTTGCGTTGGGCGGCATCGCTGTTGTCGCGCGAAAAATGCGTGCCGGTGACGACGATGGCGCGCGCCGAGGCGATGAAAGCCTCGTCGATGTCTTCTTCGGCCAGCGCCATGTCGGCACAGTCGGCGCGGTAGAAGATCATCGGCGAAACTCCCTCATCCTCGACCGATAAAAGCACCAGCGCCGTCAGCCGATCCGGATCGGTTCGAATCCCCTCGACCGAGACGCCCTCGCGCAGCAATTGTTCGCCGATGAAGCGGCCCATCTGCTCGTTGCCGACACGGGTGAGCAGCGCCGAACGCAAGCCAAGCCGCGCCGTGCCAACCGCAATATTGGCCGGGCAGCCGCCGACCGACTTGGCGAAAGAGGTAATGTCTTCCAGCCTGGAGCCGATCTGCTGGCCGTAGAGATCGACCGAGGCGCGGCCAATGGCGATGACATCGAGCGGCGCGCGGCGGGCTTCGGCGACATCGCTCATCATACCCTCCCGGCAGAATTTCATCAGGCGATCGCGCGGAAAGGCGCAACCTTTATATGAAATAATAATTCCAACTGGTAGTCAATATGGAATGCGTGTTCCCTACCGTTGCCTGCGTCCGAAGTCAGCCGACGCGTATCCTCGGCGGCTTCCTGGTTCCGGCGCTGCGCCGCTTTTCGGCCGCGCCGACGCTTAGGGCCATGGCCAACGCCATCGTCGCCGATAGCGAACGGAAGCCGGCAAAATCGGCCTCGGCGACCTCGAACCAGACCTTGGAAAACTGGGCAAGCGGCGAAAAGGCCGAGTCGGTGATCGCGACCACCGGCACGCCGCGTTCCGACAGCGCGCGCGCCTGCGCGATGGTGGCCGGCGCATAGGGCGCAAAGCTGATGACGATGGCGGCATCGGCCGGCTTGGCGAAATCCAGCATTTCCGCATCGAGACCGGCCGCCGATTCGATCAACTGGTTGCGGATCTCCAGCTTGGCCAGCGCATAGGCGATGTAGCAGGCGACTGGATAGGACCGCCGCCTCGCCAATATATGGATCGTTTCGGCCTTCGCCAGAATAGCGATTGCCTGTTCCAGCTGCGCTTCATCGATGGCGTGCGACACCGCATCCAGCGAACCGATGGCGGCGGCGACGAAACCGTCGAAGATCGAGCGGTGCCGTGGGCCGGCCTTGGTCCTGAGCGCCGCAAGCCGTTCGTCATAGGAAGAATTGCGTTCGCGCAGGCGCTCGCGAAACACCGATTGCAGGCTGGTGAAGCCGTCAAAGCCGAATTGCTGGGCAAAACGGATCAGCGTCGAAGGCTGGACGCCGGCCGACCCGGCGATGCTGGCGGCGGTGCCGAAGGCAATATCGTCGGGATTGTCCAGCGCATAGGCGGCAATCTGCGCGATGCGCTTGGGCAAGGCGTGACGCCGCTCCAGGATCGTCGCACGAAGGGTCTCGAAGTCTCGTGGCGCCCGTTCGTTCATGTCCGCCTCAACAGATTTCACGTTTTCCCAGAGCGGTTGTGGTTTTTACCCAATCGACAAAACCGCTCTATCTCTTTGTTTTGGCCGCATTTCCGGGCGCAAAACCGTTTCACACTTTTGCTGGAATGCTCTAGTGCCGAGGAA
>DASYCS010000059.1:0-4680 GCA_036500025.1 Mesorhizobium sp.
TAGGAAATATTCGCCTCGCGCAGCGCCGCCATCTCCTCGCCCGCACGGCCGAACACCAGCGGATCGCCGCATTTGAGCCGCACCACGCGCTTGCCTTCACGGCCCAGTTCGACCAGCAGCGTGTTGATCTGCGCTTGCGTCTTGGAGTGGCAGCCCTTGCGCTTGCCCACCGAGACGCGTTCGGCGTCGCGGCGGCCCATGGCCACGACGGCTTCGGGCACCAACGCATCATAAAGGATGACATCGGCTTCCATCAGCAGGCGCTGCGCGCGAAGCGTCAGCAAATCCTCGGCGCCCGGCCCGGCCCCCACCAGCGCGACATGGCCGGCGGCCGGCGTGGTGGAAAAGAGCAGGTCGGCGGCGGCGCCGTTGGCCTTTGCCGGCTGGCCGGCAGCGAGCGCGCGTGCCGGCGCGCCGGTGAAGAACTCGCGCCAGAAGCGGCGGCGAACATTGCCCTTGGGCAGCAGCGCTTCGGCCGCATCGCGAAACGAAGCGGCGAGCGAGGCGAGCGGCCCGAGCGACGGCGAAAGCATCTGGTCAATACGGGCGCGGATCATCTGGGCAAGCACCGGCCCCGCCCCTTCCGTGCCGATGGCGACCGTCACCGGCGCGCGGTTGACCAGCGCCGGCGTAAAGAAATCGCACAGTTCCGGCCGGTCGACCGCATTGACCGGAATGCCCAGCGCACGCGCATCGCGCGAAACCATCCTATCCAGTTCGCCGTTGCCGCTGGCCGCGAAAACCATGGCCGCACCTTCGAGATGCGAGGCAAGATAAGCGGCTTCGATATGGATAGCCTCGTTGGCGACGATCCACTGGTGGAAATCTTCCGACACCTGTTCGGCGACAATGTGCAGCCGGGCGCTGGACTGGCCGACCAGCCTTGCCTTGGCCAGCGCCTCGTCACCGCCGCCGACGATGATCACGTCGCGGCCTTCGACCTTGAGGAAGATCGGAAATGCATTCAGCTTTGGCTGGGCGGTGGGCATAAAAGCAGGTTCCTGAATAATCAGGATTTTTACCCGCGCGCGGCCAAGACCAGAAGAAACCCACTCGCGTCCTGCAAGGTGCCAGGCAATCGGTTTTCTGAAACCCGCGGCGGGCGCAGAAAACTATTCCGCTCGGCCGCGCCAAGCGCGGTTATGTTCCATTTTTCACCAAAATCATCGAGGTTCGATGCCTCTCGCCGGCTTCATACGAAACCGCCCTGAAGCGCCGGTTCTAAACCAATCCACGCCCGCGCTTTGGTTGCTGGTTTCGAGCATGCCACCCATCCCGAAACCGAGATCACTTTCGGCGTATCCTAGACGTGTTGCCCGCCATTGATATGGATTTCCGAGCCGGTGACATAGGATGCCTGCTGCGAACACAGAAAAAAGATGATGTCGGCAACTTCCGCCGTAGCGCCCAGCCGGCGCAGCGGGATGGTCTCCACGATCTTTTCCGTGCCCGGCGACAGGATCGCCGTATCGATTTCTCCCGGCGCGATCGCGTTGACGCGGATGCCGTGCGGCCCGAAATCATGCGCCATTTCCCGCGTCAGCGAGCCAAGCGCGGCCTTGGAGGTCGCATAGGCCGTGCCGGCGAACGGATGGACCCGCGTGCCGGCAATCGACGTGACGTTGACGATGGAACCCTTCGCCGCGGCCAGTTCCTTGAACAGGCCGCGCGCCAGCATGATCGGCGCGAAGAAATTGACCTGGAATACGTCGCGCCAGGCATGCATCGGCGTATCGATGGAATTCATGCGCCCGCCATCTTCCAGCTTGGGCGAGATGGCGGCATTGTTGATCAGCGCATGAAGCTGGCCGCCCTGCGCTTCGAGCCGATGACGGATTTCCGAAACGGCGATGCCGACATCCTCCTGATCGGCAAGATCGACCTTGATGTGGTCCTCAGGTCCGGCCGGCCATGGGCAATCATCGGCGAAAGCTTGCCGCGAGCAGGTGATGACGCGCCACCCCTCGCGAGAAAAGCGCTTTACGGTCGCGTGGCCGATGCCTCGGCTCGCCCCCGTCAGCACGATGGTCTTTCTGGTGTCGGTGTCGGCCATGTCGCAATCTCCGGCGCAGACACTTAGCGGAAGCCGGAAGCCGTGGCGAGGGGCAAGTCTCTCGACGCCTGCGGCAAACCGGAACCACGGCCATCAACGGCCACGGATAAAACCGCCGGAAATCGACAGGCAGGAACGCCTGTCGGCAACGCCCGCCAATCTCTCGCAGGAAGTCAAAGACTTCCAGCCGTCTTCGGCAACGAATGGCAGGCGCTGCAATCCATGAACTGCAGACCATCCCGATGGCAATCGGGCCTGCGCAAAGCACCTGACAATGCGCGATGGCAGATAGTCCGCGGCAAGCAGTCTTTCGCCAACCAATGGGTCGGAAGCGTCAAGCCTGGCCGATTATCCGCTCAACCGCCGGTCAAAAGGTCGATGATCGACGTCTCGCGCTTTTTCAGCGGTCCGCCCACTTCGCCGGGCGGCACCGGCCGCTTGATGGAAGCGGTGGAGCCATCGTCGCCGGGCATGGCGAGATCGCCGCCTTCATCCGCCGCCTGAGCCGAGCGCACCGCGCGCGCTGGCAAGGGCGATGCGGGAACGACCGCGCGCGCGACGGGAACCGATGGCGAAGGCTTTGGCGCCGGCGCGGCCGCTATCGGCTGTTCGTCCTGGACGATACGGTCTGACGGGGTGGATTTCCATGTGCCGGGCAACGGCCGCACCGGCACGCCTTCATGCGCGGCCACCATGAACTCGTGCCATGCCTGCGCCGGCAGCGCGCCGCCGGTGACCCTTTTCATCGGCGTGCCATCGTCATTGCCGAACCACACGCCGGTGGTCAGGTTGGCGGTGTAGCCGACGAACCAGGCGTCGCGCGAATTCTGGCTGGTGCCGGTCTTGCCGGCCGACGGCCACGCGAAAGCCGCCTTTCGGGCGGTGCCTGACTCGACGGTTCCCGTCATCATCGAATTCATCATGCCGACAATATCCTGCCGGACGACGCGCGGGGCATTGCCGGCCTTGTTCTCAAACAGCACCTTGCCCTTGGCGTCGGTGATCTTGCTGATGAAATGGATATCCGGCTTGAAACCACCGTTGGCGAATGGAACATAGGCCGAAGTGAGTTCGAGCGGCGTAACCTCCGACGTTCCAAGCGCGATCGACGTATTGTCTTGCAGTTCCGACTGGATGCCCATGCGGTGCGCCGCCTCGATCACCGCCTTGGGGCCGACCTCCATGGTAAGCTGCGCTGCCACCGAATTCAGCGATTTCGCCAGGGCGGTCGCCAGCGTCACCTTGCCGAAATATTTGCCGCCATAATTGTCCGGCGACCATTTGCCGATCTTGATCGGCGCGTCGTTGCGCACGCTGTCGGGCGTGCGGCCGGCTTCCAACGCGGCCATGTAGACGAACGGCTTGAAGGCCGAACCGGGCTGGCGTCGCGCCTCGGAAGCGCGGTCGAACTGGCTGGTCGAATAGTCATAACCGCCGACCATGGCGCGCACCGCACCGGAATCGTCGATGGAAACCAGCGCACCCTGGGTCACGTCGAGCTTCTTGCCGCTTTCGTCGATGAGGCGGCGGATCGACTTTTCAGCAAGCCGCTGCAAAGTCAGGTCGACGGTGGTGTCGATGACGATATCGCCCTGCACGTCGCCGATCAGGTCGGGCAACTCCTCCATCACCGTATCGGCGACGTAGTTTTCCGAACCGGTCCAGTAGGAAGGCGTGCGCGTTGCCGGCGCGCTCATGGCGCCCGCGCGCTGCTTGTCGTCGATCATGCCTTCGTCGCGCATGGCGGCCAGCACCAGTTGCGAGCGTTCTTCCGCCGCTTTCGGGTCGCGCGCCGGCGACAGCCTGGACGGCGCCTTCAAAAGCCCGGCCAGCAAAGCCGCCTCCGGCAAGGTAACGTCGCGCGCGCTCTTGCCGAAATAGCGGCGCGAAGCCGCCTCGACGCCATAGGCGCCCGAGCCGAAATAGACGCGATTGAGGTACATCGCCAATATCTGGTCCTTGCTGTGCTCATGCTCCAGCCACAGCGCCAGCAGCACCTCCTGCACCTTGCGTTCCAGCGTGCGGTCGGGCTTCAGGAACAGGTTCTTGGCCAATTGCTGGGTAAGCGTCGAGCCGCCCTGGCTGAAATGCCCGCCAAGCACGTTCGTCACCATCGCGCGGGCAAGGCCGATCGGATCGATGCCGAAATGGGAATAGAAACGGCGGTCCTCGATGGCGATGACCGCCTGCGGGATGTAGGGCGACATTTCATGCAGGCCCACCGCCTCGCCGCCGCTCAAGCCTCGGTTGGCGATCAGCTGGTCGTCGGCGGAAACGATCTTGATGTTGGGCGCGCGGTCGGGAATGGCCCATGTCGTCGCGGCAGGCATCTTGGCGCCGTAATAGACGACGATGCCGGCAACCGCGATGCCACCCCAGATGGCCAGCACGAAGCACCAGTATACCAGGCGAGCCGCCATGCCGACCAGCCCGCTTCGCGAACTTCTGCTTCGGCGGCGCGACGATCTGGTCTTGGCCGCCTTACCCTTGGAAGAAGCCTTGTCCCTGGAAGAGGTCTTGCGGTTCCTCGGCACGACGCGGTCCTCCTCGCTCACCGAGAAGCCGTCCGGGGACTTCGTCTTGGCCGACCCCTCGAAGCTGGGCTCGATGCGTATGTCTGTGCGTTT
>DASYCS010000060.1:0-4924 GCA_036500025.1 Mesorhizobium sp.
TATCTTGCCGAAGTCCAGCTGGGCGATGGTGTCCAGCGTCTCGCGAAGGCGTGCGGCCTGTTCCTTGCCCATCAGTTCTTCCACATGCTGCTGGGCAACCATCCAAAGCTTGAGGGCGACGTCAAGCTTTTCGCTGCCCGCAGCCGTCAGCCTTACGCGCTTGACGCGGCGGTCCTGAGTGTCGGCGAATGTCTCGACAAGGCCATCGCGGATGAGGGGCTTCAGCGTGTGGCCGAGCGCTGACAGGTCCATGACAAGCGCGTCGGCAAGGACGCCCATGGCGGGCTCGTCGATAGCCTTGATCAGGTAGAGCAGGCCCTGCTGGGTAGCGCGCAGGCCCGAAGGCGCCAGCGCATCATCATAGAACTGGCCGAGCTTTCGCGTGGCGCGCCGCAGCGTGGCGTTGTTGCAAAGGCTCATGGCCGTAAAGGGGGCTTGCGGCATTTCCGTTTTACTCGTTGGTGGCAGGCAGGATCGCCTGCCGGCTCATCGTGGGCAAGCGGGATTGCCTGCCGGAACGCTTAAAATAGTTTTTGCCGGCAACATTGACAAGATAGTGGCATATGCCTATTTACCTATTAGTGGCATATACCACTAAATTAATTGGTTGCCGGAAGCACCGAACGTAAGTCCCGCCATTTGGCGGCATGCGAGATCGCTGCTCCGGATAAACAGGAAAAAATGGAGCGAAAGATGAGTGGACAAGACAAGGGTACGGCGGTTGTGACCGGCGCGTCGTCGGGATTGGGTGCGATCTATGCGGACCGCCTGGCAAAGCAGGGCCATGATTTGGTGCTGGTGGCGCGGCGTGCCGACAGGCTGGAAGCGCTGGCGAAGGACATCCGCGCCGCTTCCGGCAGGAAGGTCACGGTCATCGTTGCCAATCTCGCCGATGACGGCGACCTGCGCCGGGTCGAACAGGCGATCTCGGCCGATGACAGCGTATCGGTCCTGGTCAACAATGCCGGGATCGGCGGGCAAGCGGTGCTGGCCGAAGCCGACGCGGACGATGCCGAGCGCCAGATAAAGGTCAATATCCTAGCGCTGACCCGGCTGACGCGCGCTGTGCTGCCGGGCATGATCGCGCGTGATCGTGGCGCGATCGTCAACATTGCCTCGGTCCTTGCCTTCGACGTTTCCTATGGCGGCATCTACAGCGGCGCCAAGGCTTATGTCGTCAATTTCACCGAAGGTTTGCAGGCGGAGCTCGCCGGCACCAAGGTGGCGGCGCAGATCGTCGCGCCGGGGCCGATCCGCACGGAATTCTGGGATGTCGCCGGCGCCAGCCTGTCTAGCCTGCCGGAATCGATCATCATGACCGGCGACGACCTGGTGGATGCGGCCCTCGCCGGCCTGGCCAAGGGGGAGGGCTTCACGGCTCCGGGGTTGGCGAATGCCGAGGCATGGGACGCCTACAAGGGTGCCCGCAACGGTTTTTATGGCCAGCTGATCGCCGGCAAGCCCGCGGCGCGCTACGGCGTCTGAACCGTATCAGGATTGAAAATGGGGGCGGGCTAATGTCCGCTCCCATTTTCGTTTATGGGCAAATGCCTGTTAGTCCGCGAACGAGCCGGTCTTGACCTCGCCGGCACGCTCGTAGGTCGCCGAGAAGACGCCGCTGCTCGATGTATGCGAGCGTGTTTGCCTGAGGGTCACCGGCATCGCCTTGTCGTCGAACAGGCGCTTGCCCTTGCCGAGCAGCACCGGGAAGACCAGCAGGGTGAACTTGTCGATCAGGTCGCTGGCAAACAGCGCATGCGCAAGCTGGCTCGACCCCTGAAGGAGAAGGTCGGGGCCATCCTGCTTCTTCAATTCACGCAGCGCGCCGATAATATCGTTGCCCAGCGGCCTGGAGTTTTGCCACGCCAGCGTGTCGGGCGACGATGTCGCCACATATTTGGTGGCGGCGTTGAACTGTTCGCCGATGGGGTTGTCGGCGTGGCGCGGCCAGTAGTCGGCGAAAATATCATAGGTCTTGCGGCCGAGCAGCAGGTCATAGGGCTTCGAGAATATGTCATCCATGATGTCGTCCATGCCGTCTTCGTTCCAGAAGGGCACGGTCCAGCCGCCGAACTTGAAGCCGGCGACGGGGTCTTCTTCCGGGCCGCCGGGGGCCTGCATGACACCATCGAGGCTGATGAAGGTGGAGGCTTTGATCGTTCTCATTGGAGTTCCTTTCGCGGCTGTCCGTTATTGACCGCTCTAAGGACGAACGACCCTGCCACCATCCGACAGGAGCGGGAAAAAATCTTGCGGAACGCGCCTTCAGCCGAAGCCGATGGCGGTGTCGTAGAGCAGCTTGAAGTTCAGCACCAGGATGAGGCAGGCGACGATCCAGGCAAGGACGGCGACAGAGCGCGCAATGGCGAAATTGCCCATCTTCTTCTTGTCCGAAACGAACATCACCAACGGGATGACCGCAAAGGGCAGTTGCATGGAGAGCACCACCTGGCTGAACACCAGCAGCTCGGCGGTGCCCTTTTCGCCGTAGAGCGCCGCCACCACCACCACGGGGATGATGGCCAGGCCGCGCGTCAGAAGGCGGCGCGCCCATTGCGGAATGCGCAGGTGCAGGAAGCCTTCCATGACGATCTGGCCGGCCAGCGTCGCGGTTACCGTGGAGTTCAGGCCGGAGGCGAGCAGCGCCACCGCAAACAGGATGGAAGCGATACCGAGACCAAGCAACGGAGACAAAAGCTGGAACGCCTGGCCGATTTCGGCGACATCCTGATGGCCGGTGCCGTGGAAGGCGACGGCGGCGACGATCAGGATGGAGGCGTTGACGAACAGCGCCAGCACCAGGGCGATGGTGGAATCCAGCGTCGCCCATTTGATGGCGTCGCGCTTGCCGTGGTCGGTGCGCTCATAGGCGCGGGTCTGCACGATGGATGAGTGCAAATAGAGGTTATGCGGCATGACGGTGGCGCCGATGATGCCGATGGCGATGTAGAGCATGGCCGGGTTGGTGGCGATCTCGCTGGACGGCACGAACATGGAATGCAGGATCGAGCCGACCGGTGGAGCCGCCACGAAGATTTGCACCGCAAAGCAGCCGAAAATGATGACGAGCAGCGCGACAACGAAAGCTTCGAGATAGCGAAAGCCCTTGTTCATCAGCAAAAGCACGAGGAAGGCGTCGAGCGCGGTGAGCAGGGCGCCGCCGATAAGCGGGATGCCGAACAAAAGATTGAGCGCGATGGCCGTGCCGATGACTTCAGCCAGATCGCAGGCGATGATGGCCAGTTCGCAGGCAACCCACAGCACATAGGCGACGGGCCGGGGGTAATAGGCGCGGCACGCTTGCGCGAGGTCGCGCCCCGTTGCGATGCCGAGGCGGGCGGCCAGCGCCTGCAACAGGATCGCCATCAGGTTCGACAGCATGATGACGAACAGCAGCGTGTAGCCGAACTGCGCGCCGCCGGCGATGTCGGTCGCCCAGTTGCCGGGGTCCATATAGCCGACCGAGATCATGTAGCCCGGACCCATGAAGGCGAACAGGCGGCGCATCCAACTGCCGGAACCCGGCACCGCGACGGAGGAATTGACCTCCGGCAAGCTCGGCCTTTCGCCGTCCTGGCGCTGGAAGAAATGCCAGGCGGATTGCTGCGGTGCGGCGAGTTCGGCTTCAGGCATGACTAACCCAGGTCGGATTGCAGTTCTCTGGCGTTAATTTATGCACAGGCTCAACATTATGCAATAGGCTATATTTCATTGTTTTGGCTTTATGGAAGCGGTGGGCGGGGCATGGGGCAGGGAATGACTGGCGAGGTCGAAGCGGGTCGAGATCGAGCTGCATGGGCAAAGGCGCAGCCACCGTCGCGGCATCGATCCCGGATAGCCCAGCCGTCGCTGGCGCTCCGGCACGGCTTCCGGGATGACGACGTTTGGGGTGGGCTGTTGTGGCGGTTATGGGACGCGGGCCTTCGGTGGCAGCGGCCGGACTGTGAGCGGCGCAACACTCTCCTTCGTCATCACGACCAAATGAGCGGCAGTCGAGCGAGGAGCGGGATTCATGCCGTGCCATTGCCGAGTGTTGGCGATTTGCCCGATCGGCGGCATCATGAGATGGCCTCGGATAGCTGTACCGTCGCTGGTGTTCCGGTTCGGTTTGCCGATCACGATGATGGGATGATTATCGGGTGACGCCCAGGGGGCTGCTGATGGTGGGGCTGGAGCTGTTGTGAGGCCCGACATTTCTGCTTGGCGTGAGTTGGCTGGAAAGGCCGTTCGGGCCGGTTCATGCGGCCGAGCCAGTTGCCGCACCGCGCATAAACGCTCTCGAAACATAAAAGCCCGTGCTATAAATGTTAAAGACCGATGCTATCTTCCGCTTCGGTTGCCTGTTGCCAGCAGTTTTGGAGATGCGCATTGACGCCGAACAAACGACCCATACCGCGCGATGAGCCGCTGCCCGACGCCGAAATCCATTCGGAAGGATTCCGGCAGACGCGCGTGGCGCAGCGCAGCGCGCTGGTCGAGGATTATGTCGAGTTGATCGCCGACCTGATCGAGGACGGCAACGAGGCGCGCCAGGTGGATATCGCCGCGCGTCTCGGCGTGGCGCAGCCGACCGTCGCCAAGATGCTGACGCGGCTTTGCGCCGACGGGCTGGTTTCCAGAAAGCCCTATCGCGGCGTTTTCCTGACCGAGGCGGGGCGCAAGATGGCCGAGGAAAGCCGCATCCGCCATCAGACGGTCGAGGCGTTCCTGCGTTCGCTCGGCGTCAGCGCCGAAACCGCGCGCATCGATGCCGAGGGTATCGAGCACCATGTCAGCGGCGAGACGCTGGAGGCGTTCCGCCGCGCCATGACCAAGGCACATTGACTGTCCGCATGGCCGCACCAGGCCTGCCAGGCGGCGCCGGAACCGCCGTATCGACCATGCGTTGACTGTGATGCCCGCGGTTGGCGCGGGCCAGCGGAGG
>DASYCS010000061.1:0-8697 GCA_036500025.1 Mesorhizobium sp.
TTGGACTCGGTCTTGGTGAAGGAAATGCCGAACTTGACCGGGGTAAGCGCCAGCCCACGCTTGATGAAGCGGCTGTTGGCGTTGAAGGCCGCGATCTCGCGCCGCCGGCCGGCATAATCGGCGCTTTCCTCAAGCTCGGCCACGATGCGCTGGATGATGCAGTCCTCGACCTTCTGATGGTAGGGCGTGACGTTGCGGCCAGCCTCCTTGCCCATCGGGTCGTAGAAATTCAGCTTGCGGATTTCGAGCGGGTCCTTGCCGACCGCGAAGGCGATCTCGTCGATGACGCGCTCGGCGCCGACCATGCCCTGCGGGCCGCCGAAACCGCGAAAGGCGGTGTTCGAAACCGTGTTGGTGAACAGCGGGGCCGAGCGCGCATGCACGGCCGGGAAGAAATAAGCGTTGTCGCAATGGAACAGCGCCCGGTCGCCGACCGGACCCGACAGGTCGGCTGAAAACCCGCAGCGCAGCGCGAAGGTATAGTCGATGCCGAGTATGTTGCCCTCGCCGTCGAAACCGACATCGTAGTCGATGGCGAAATCGTGCCGCTTGCCGGTGGCGACCATGTCCTCGTCGCGGTCCATGCGGAATTTTACCGCGCGGTTGTGCTTTTTCGCCGCGATCGCCGCCAGCACGGCGCACTGGTTGGCCTGCGTTTCCTTGCCGCCGAAACCGCCGCCCATGCGTCGCACTTCGACAGCCACGGCATGGCTCGGCACGCCCAGCGCATGCGCGATCATGTGCTGGGTTTCGCTCGGCCCCTGCGTCGAGCAATGGACGGTCACCTCGTCGTCCTCGCCCGGCACGGCCAGCGAAACCTGGCCTTCGAGGTAGAAATGGTCCTGCCCGCCAAGCTTCATGCGGCCTTTGATGCGGCGCGGCGCGGCGGCGATGGCGGCGGCGGCGTCTCCCCGCTTGAGGATCAGCGGCGTGGTGACCTGCCTGTCCTTTGCGGAATCGAGATCCCAGATATCGATGATCGCCGGAAGTTCCTCATATTCGATCCTGGCCAGGCGGGCGGCATGGCGGGCCTGCTCACGCGTCTTTGCCAGCACGCAGAAAATCGGCTGGCCGTGGAACAGCACCTTGTCTTGCGCCAGCACCGGGTCGTCATGCATGCCGCTTGGCGAAATGTCGTTGACGCCGGGAACGTCCTTCCAGGTCAGCACGTCGACCACGCCGGGCGCGGCGCGCACCGCGGACAGGTCGACCGATTTCAGCAAGCCATGCGCGACCGTGGAAAGACCGACGCCAAGATGAAGGGTGCCGGCCGGCTCCGGCAGGTCGTCGATATAGACGGCGGTGCCGCTGACATGCTTGTGCGCCGAATCGTGACGCTGGCTGGCGGCGACGCCGCCAGTGATCTTCGCGGCCTTGAGATTAGGCATATGCTTGGTCATCATGCCGCCTCGTGCCGTGAAACCTGGATGGGTTCTTTCGTGCCGCTGGTTTCGGCGTAAAAGCGCAACAGCAGGTTGCGCGCCGCCATCGACCGGTATTCGGCGGTGGCGCGCATGTCGGTGAGCGGCGAATAGTCCGTGGCATACTCGGCCATCGCCGCCATGACCGTCTCCTCGGTCCAGGGCTTGCCGGTCAGGGCCTTTTCAACGGCCGAAGCTCGCTTCGGCGTCGCCGCCATGCCGCCATAGGCAATGCGGGCTTCGGCAACAGTGCCATCTTGCGCAAGCCGCAGGAAAAACGCGGCCAACGCCGCCGTAATGTCTTCGTCGCGGCGCTTGGTTATCTTGTAGACGGCGAATTTCTCGTTCGCCTTCGGCACCGGAACGGTGAGCTTTTCGACGAATTCTCCCGGCTGGCGATCCTGCTTGCCATAGGCGATGAAGTATTTTTCCAATTGAATGGTGCGTCTCTGCTTACCTTTTCGCAGCGTGAGCGATGCGCCCAATGCGATCAAGGGCGGCGGGGTGTCGCCGATCGGCGAGCCGTTGGCGATGTTGCCGCCGATCGTGCCCATGTTGCGCACCTGCTCGCCGCCGATACGGTCGAAGAGCGGTCCAAGCGCCGGGATATGCTGCGCAAGCGTGGCAAACGCCTCGGTATAGGTGACGCCGGCGCCGATGTTGATTGCGCCATCCTCGACCGAGAGTTCGCCAAGCCCGTCGAGATTGCCAATGAAGATGACCGGCGAAATATCGCGCATCTGCTTGGTTACCCACAGGCCGACATCGGTCGAGCCGGCGACCACGGTCGCGGCCGGTTCAGCCTCAAGCAAAGTGGCGAAATCGTCGACATTGGCGGGCACGATCAGCCGTTTCTTGCCGGAGCCGATTTCGACGCGGGAACCATCGTCCAACGCCTTCAGCCTGGCGGTAACCGCCTGGCGCTCGACGCGCAGCGGATCGTCCTGCGCCTTGCCATAGCTGGAGATGGCGCGGGCCGCGCGGATGATGGCTTCATAACCGGTGCAGCGGCAGAGATTGCCCTGCAATGCCTTTTCAATCGCCGCGTTGGATGGATCGGGCTGGCGCATCCACAGGCCATAAAGCGACATGACGAAGCCCGGCGTGCAGAAGCCGCATTGCGAGCCGTGGAAATCCACCATCGCCTGCTGCACCGGGTGCAGCGCCTGCCCCTCGCCGCGCAAATGCTCGATGGTGACGACATGGCAGCGGTCGAGCGAACCCATAAAACGGATGCAGGCATTGACGCTTTCGTAAACGAGGCCGTTTGCCGAAAGCTTGCCGACCAGCACCGTGCAGGCCCCGCAATCGCCTTCGGCGCAGCCTTCCTTGGTGCCGCGCAACGAGCGCTCCAGCCGCAGCCAGTCGAGCAGCGTCGCGTCTGGCGCAACGTCCGCCAGGACAACGTCCCCGCCGTTGAGGATGAAGCGCAGTTCGGTGCGCAGTTCGGATTTTTGCATGGTCTAGCTCCCCCTATATGTGGAATAGCCATAGGGAGAGACAAGCAACGGCACATGATAGTGGGTCGCCTGCGCCATGCCGAAGCGGATCGGCACTTCGTCGAGGAACGGCGTTTCTGGAAGCTGGAGGCCAAGCGAGCGAAAGTAATTTCCGACCGAGAAGATCAATTCGTACTGGCCAAGCTGGAAGTCCTTGCCTTCGAGCAGCGGCTCGTCGCAACGTCCGTCGGCGTTGGTCACAACGGTTTTCAGCTTGCGGTGCGAATTGCCGCTGACCCGGTAGAGCGTGATCGAAAGGCCCGCCGCCGGCTTGCCGGTGGCCGTGTCCAGCACATGGGTTGTGAGGCTGCCGCCGCCCGATGATGCATTCGCCATGACCGCCTCCCTTGTCGCCTTTCGGGCATATCGATGAATTGTGCGCCATTTAACGGCGAAGCATAAGGTGCAGTCGAGCATCTGGCCCCAAAAACACTTTCAAAATTTTCGGGGAAATGCCACCGATCCCTTTAGATTATCCTGATGGCGATTTCGGCGCGGAGAAAACATGCGTTATCCCAGAGACATGCGTGGCTATGGCGCCAATCCGCCGGACCCGAAATGGCCGGGCGGCGCGCATGTCGCCGTGCAATTCGTCGTCAACTACGAGGAAGGCGGCGAAAACTGCGTCCTGCATGGCGACAAGGCGTCCGAGGCGTTCCTGTCGGAGATCACCGGCGCCGCGCCGTGGCAGGGCATGCGGCATTGGAATATGGAATCGATCTACGAATATGGCGCGCGCGCCGGCTTCTGGCGGTTGCACCGGCTGTTCACCGAAAAGAACGTGCCTGCCACCTGCTACGGCGTCGCCAGCGCGCTTGCGCGTTCGCCGGACCAGCTTACGGCCATGCAGGAAGCCGGCTGGGAGATCGCCTCGCATGGGCTGAAATGGATAGACTACCGCGACCATTCACCCGATGACGAGCGCCGCGACATCGAGGAAGCGATACGCCTGCATACGGAAGTGACCGGCGAACGGCCAACCGGGTGGTACACGGGCCGCACGTCCGACAATACGGTGCGGCTGGTCGCCGAGGCCGGCGGCTTTGCCTATTGCTCCGACACCTATGACGACGACCTGCCCTATTGGCTGAACCATGACGGCCATGGCAGCGCCATAGAGCCGCAACTGATCATTCCCTATACGCTCGACGCCAACGACATGCGCTTTGGCATCCAGGCCGGTTTCTCGAATGGCGAGCAGTTCCTGACCTACCTGAAAGACAGTTTCGACACGCTTTACGAGGAAGGCAAGGCCGGGCGGCCGAAGATGATGACCATCGGCCTGCACTGCCGCCTTATCGGGCGGCCCGGCCGCTTCGGCGCGCTGAAGAGGTTCATCGAATATGTCCAGAGCCACGACAAGGTGTGGCTGGCGCGGCGCATCGACATCGCCAATCACTGGCGCGAGCACCACCCTTACGAAGCGGCGGCGCTTCGACCGTCGCGCATGGACCGCGCCGACTTCGTGAAAAGCTTCGGCGGCGTGTTCGAACATTCGCCATGGGTCGCCGAAAAGGCGTTCGCCATGGAACTGGGCGCGGCGCATGACAGCGCCGGCGGGCTGCACAATGCGCTTTGCCGCGCCTTCCGCTCGGCCAGCGAGGCGGAGCGCATCAAGGTGCTCCAGGCGCATCCCGATCTTGCCGGAAAGATCGCCATGGCCAAGCAACTGACGCCGGAATCGACCAGGGAGCAGGCTTCCGCCGGGCTGGACGCGCTGACCGACAAGGAGCGCGAACTGTTTTCCAGGCTCAACGCGGCCTATGTCACCAATTTCGGCTTTCCATTCATCATCGCCGCCAAGGGCCTTGGCAAGGACGAAATCCTTAGCCGTTTCGAAACCCGCATCGGCAATGACCGCGAAACGGAGTTCAAGACCGCCTGCAAGCAGGTGGAGCGCATCGCGCTGCTGCGCCTTCGAGATATGCTGCCGAAATAGGTGTCGAACCGATGGATAAGATGACAATGGCCGGCCATAATTACTACGCCCCAACCGGTGGCCTGCCGCCGCAGACGCAGCTTTTGACCGGCCGCGCCGTTTTCACGCAAGCCTATGCCGTCATCCCGAAAGGGGTGATGAGCGACATCGTGACAAGCCCGCTGCCGCATTGGGAGAAAACCCGTGCCTGGATCATCGCGCGGCCTTTGTCGGGTTTTGCCGAGACGTTCTCGCAATACATCATGGAGGTGTTGCCGGGCGGCGGTTCGGACCGGCCTGAGCCGAATGCCGGCGCGGAGGGCATCCTATTCGTGGTCGAGGGCGAGCTGACCGTCACGCTGGACGGCAAGAAGCACCGGCTGAACCCCGGCGGCTTCGCGTTCATCCCGCCGTCAAGCGATTGGCAGGTGCGCAACGAGGGCGCCGGCCCTACCCGCTATCACTGGATCCGCAAGGCTTATGAAGCCGTCGACGGCATCGACGCGCCCGAAGCCGTCTTCGCCGACGAGGCCGACATTGCGCCATCGCCGATGCCCGACACCAACGGGGCGTGGGCCACGACGCGCTTCGTCGATCCGGCCGATTTGCGCCACGACATGCATGTCACCATCGTCACGCTGAAGCCGGGCGGGGTCATTCCCTTCGCCGAGACGCATGTGATGGAGCACGGGCTTTACGTGCTTGAAGGCAAGGCGGTCTACCGCCTGAACCAGGACTGGGTAGAGGTCGAGGCCGGCGACTATATGTGGCTGCGCGCCTTCTGCCCGCAGGCCTGCTATGCGGGCGGCCCCGGCAATTTCCGCTACCTGCTTTACAAGGACGTCAACCGGCACGCCAAGCTTGGCGGATTTGGACATTGAACATGCACCGCATTAGCGCCCAGCCGCTGACCCGCGAGGCCTTCGCCCCCTTCGGGGAGGTCATCGACACCGAAGGCGGCGTTCATTATCCCATCAATGACGGCAAGTGCGAACGCTACCACGCCCTGGCGCGGGCGGAAGCCGGCGGACCGAACGGCCATGTCATCATCAACCTGTTCAAGGCGACGCCCTATGCGTTTCCATTGAAGCTTTCGATGGTGGAGCGTCATCCATTTGGCAGCCAGGCCTTTGTGCCGCTGTCTCCCCAGCCGTTCCTGGTGGTGGTCTGCGCCGACGGGCCGGATGGTCCCGGTACGCCGAGCGCGTTCGTCACGCGGCCCGGCCAAGGCGTGAACTACCGGCGAAATCTATGGCACGGCGTGCTGACCCCGATCGGCGAAGCGCAGGACTTCGTGGTGATCGACCGCGGCGGCGACGGTTCCAACGTCGAGGAATTTTATTTCTCGCAGCCTTATGAAATCCATCTGCCGGAAAGCCTTGGCTCATGACCGACATTTCGCTGATCGAGCGTCTGCTCGACGTGATCGAGGACGACATCGTGCCGAAGACCGCCGAGGGCGTGAAGCAGGGCAACAAGCTGTTTGGCGCGGCGATCCTGCGCAAGGAAGACCGCTCGCTGGTGCTGGCCGAGACCAATAACGAGATTGAAAACCCCCTCTGGCACGGCGAGATCCATTGCCTGAAACGGTTCTACGAGATGCCGAAAGCCGAACGCGTCGACACCGGGGAGGCGATTTTCCTGGCCACGCATGAACCGTGCTCGCTGTGCCTTTCAGCAATCACCTGGGCCGGCTTCGACAATTTCTTCTATTTATTCAGCCATGAGGATTCGCGCGACAGCTTCGCCATTCCGCACGATCTGAAGATCCTGAAAGAGGTGTTTACCCTCGATCCCGGCGGCTACAATGCCGAGAACGCCTATTGGAAAAGTTTTTCCATCCGCAAGCTTGTACGCCTGTTGCCGGATGCCGAGCGGGCAAGGCTGGAAGCGCGGATCGGGGCCATATCGGCGCGTTACGATGAACTTTCCGACGCGTATCAGGACAATAAGGCGGATAACGATATTCCGCTGAACTGAGTATAGCTTTTTTTCGGGCGCATCCTTGCAGCGCCCCGCGCCGCTCATGCCGTGCAGTTTGACGGCGGCAGACGCGATCGCGCATGCGATCTATGTCGGGTAACGACAGTTTTCCATCCGCTTGGTTTGAGGCGACGCGCGATTTACGCCGTGACATGTCGCAATCGGTCTTGCGCTGTGATCCAGCTTGCCGTCATTATTGGCTCAAGAACAAGAAGCCGGCCACAGCGCCGTACCACCAGAGTGAGGAACAATATGTCGAACGAACTCGAATTCCTTAGCCGGCACGTAGCCGCCGGCAAGCTGAGCCGCCGTGACTTTCTTGGTCGCGCGGCCGCGCTCGGCGTCGGCGCCGCTTTCGCCAACACGTTGCTTTCCGATGCGGCGCGCGCCGCCGGCCCGGTCAAGGGGGGCATGCTGAAGGCGGGCCTGCAAGGGGGCGAGTCCTCCAACGTCCTCGATCCCGCTCTCAACCTCAGCCAGGTGAACTTCTCCTTCGGCAAGGCATGGGGCGAATTGCTGGTCGAGCTGAACCCGGATGGCAGCCTCGAAAACCGCATCGCGGAATCCATCGGCTCCTCGCCGGACGCCAAGACCTGGACGATGAAAATCCGCAAGGGCATCGAATTCCACGACGGCAAGACGGTGAAAGCTGAAGACGTGGTGGCCACGCTTGAGCGCCATAGCGATGAAAAGTCGAAATCGGCGGCGCTCGGCATCCTGGGCGGCATCGACAAGATGAAGGCGGACGGCGACGAAGTCGTCATCACGCTGAAAGACCCGAACGCCGACTTCCCTTACCTGATGGCCGATTACCATCTGGTCATCCAGCCGAACGGCGGCAAGGACAATCCGAATGCCGGCATCAGCGCCGGTCCCTACAAGGTGACCGTCAATGAACCGGGCGTGCGCTATGGCGGCGAGAAGTTCGCGAATTACTGGCAAGGCGACAAGCTCGGCCATGCGGCGCAGATCGAGATCGTCGTCATCAACGACGCCACGGCGCGCACGGCGGCCCTTCAGGGCGGCCAGGTCAACATGATCAACCGCGTCGAGCCGAAGATCGTCGATCTGGTCAAGCGCGTGCCCGGCGTCACCATCCAGAACGTGGCGGGCCGCGGCTTCTATCCGTTCAACATGTTTTGCGATACGGCGCCCTTCGACAGCAACGACCTGCGCATGGCGCTGAAGCTGGCGATGGACCGCGAGGAGCTGCTCGACAAGATCCTGCGCGGCTACGGCTCAGTCGGCAACGACATTCCGGTCAACGAAGCCTATCCGCTGTTTCCCACCGACCTCGAACAGCGCAAGTTCGATCCCGAAAAGGCGGCCGAGTTCTACAAGAAGTCCGGCCATTCCGGCTCTATCCTGCTGCGCACCTCCGACGTCGCCTTCCCCGGCGCGGTCGATGCCGCCCAGCTCTACCAGCAGAGCTGCGCCAAGGCCGGCATCAAGGTCGAGATCAAGCGCGAACCGGGCGATGGCTACTGGTCGGAAGTGTGGAACAAGCAGCCCTTCTCGCTCTCCTACTGGGGCGGGCGGGCGACGCAGGACCAGATGTATTCCACGGCCTATGTCTCCAGCGCCGACTGGAACGACACGCGCTGGAAGCGTCCTGAATTCGACAAGATGGTGCTTGCCGCACGCGGCGAACTCGACCAGGATAAGCGCAAGAAGATGTATCACGACATGGCCGTCGTCATGCGCGACGAAGGCGGCCTGATCGTGCCGTTCTTCTACCAGTATATCGACGCCTCGGGCAAGGGCGTGCAGGGCTGGATGAACAATCCCGCCCAGGAAATGTGCAACGGCTATGCACTGAGCCTGTGCTGGCTGGAGGCCTGAGCGGGCGGCGCGCATGTCATCTCCAATCCTGAAA
>DASYCS010000062.1:0-11911 GCA_036500025.1 Mesorhizobium sp.
CGCCGACGTCACCAACGATTTGCAGAACAATGCGCTGCAAGCGACGCTGGTGGTCGACCGCGACAAGGCGGCCAACCTCGGCGTCGATACCGATACGCTGCGTTCAAGCCTCTATGGCGGCTTCGGCACGCAACAGGTTTCGACCATCTACGGCTCGGCCGACAGTTACGAAGTGGTCATGGAGCTCGATCCCAAGATCGAATGGTCGCCCGAGCGCATGCTGGCCATCCAAATCAGGACCGCCAGCGGCAGCCTGGTGCCGTTGGGACCTTTCGCCCATGTCGAGCGCACCGCCGGCGCGCTGACCGTCAACCAGCTCGGCCAGCTTCCGGCCGTCACCGTTTCCTACAACCTGCCGCAGGGCGTGGCATTGGGCGACACCGTCACGCGCATCAATGCGCTGAAGGAACAGATCGGGCTACCAAAGACTATCTCCACCACCTTCGCCGGCACGGCCAAGACCTTCCAGGATTCGCTGGCCAACCAGGGGCTGCTGGTCGGCGGCGCCATTCTCACCATCTATATCGTGCTCGGCATTCTCTATGAAAGCTTCATCCACCCGCTGACGATCCTGACCGGCCTGCCATCGGCGGTGCTGGGCGCGCTGCTGGCGCTGCGGCTGGCGGGCATGGATTTGTCCGTCATCGCCATCATCGGCGTCCTCATGCTGATCGGCATCGTCAAGAAGAACGGCATTATGATGATCGATGTCGCCATCCAGTTGCGGCGCGAGGGTCGAACGCCGGCCGAAGCCATCCACGAAGCCTGCCTGATGCGCGCGCGCCCCATCATGATGACGACGCTCGCAGCCCTGATGGGCACCATCCCGATTGCGCTCGGCACCGGGGCCAGCGCCGAATTGCGCCAGCCGCTCGGCGTCGCGGTGGTCGGCGGCCTGCTGGTCTCGCAGGCGCTGACCCTGTTCGTCACGCCGGTGCTTTATCTCTACATGGAAAGCTTTTCCGGCTGGCTTTTAAGCCTGGGACCAAAGCGCAAGCCTGCGCCGCCGCAGATTGCCGAGATAGAACCTGGCCACAAGCCAAGGCCTGAAGAGGCGGCGGTTCACAAGCCGGAGCTTGTCCGCGTCGGATCGTAGTCGATCCGCGCCGGCTGCAAGATCATCCGACCGATTACTGTCGCGCCGTTTCTCCCCGGAAGGACCTGTGTGCGGCTCTCATTGGCAAGTTCTGCTGGTCGAAAGACCGGCGCGACGGGCCAAGCCATTGAGCCTAAACGGGAAAGATGCCGCTGCCGTCGGGCGCCGGCTGGCCCGTGCAATTAACTATGGAATCAGGCATTCCTTTTGTAGCCGGCTCTTATACTTTACAGATCGTAAAGAAAGAGGGCGAAGACATGCGCCCGCAGGTGTTAGCCGGGGGTGTTTTGATGTTTGGCATGACGAAATCCAAGACCTTGAAAATTGAAACGCCGGATCTGGCGATGCTGGACATACCCGGTTTCGAGGACGATCTGGGCGACGCCCTGTATGCCTCCACGGAGGATGGCGCGCTTCCTGACGCAGAGGATGTCGAGCAGGATGCGCAGCCGGTGGACGGGGATGTTCAGGTGGCCGCCGCCGCGCCCCGGCAGTCCACGGCGACCCGCGCCAACCTCGCCGCGCTGGCCGCCTTCGACGGCGAAATGCGCAGCGCCTCCGCTGGTCTCGACGCCATGGAAACCACCATGGCGGCCCTTGGATCGGCCCATGAGGCGGCAAGGCGCCTGCTCGGCAATCTCCATGCCGGTGTCATCAGGGCGAACGACCTTGAAGAGGCCAATGCCGCGCTCCTGGCCGACAACCGCCGGCTGGCCGAAAGGCTGGAACAGTCGACGCATCTTCAAAGCCAGCTGCAAAGCACCGACGAGGTCAACAGGCGGCGGATCGAGCTTCTCGCCAGGGATCATGAGGACGCCAAGCTGGCGCTCGGCAAGTCCCAGCTTGAGGCGATCGAGCTAAATGCCGCCTTTGCCGAAGCCGATGGCGAACGAACCGCGCTGACCTACGAGCTGGCCGCCAAATCGACGGCGGCGGACCGGCTTGCCAGGGAAAACGAACTGACCCGCCAGAAGCTCGCGAACCAGCAGATGCTGAATACGGAACTGGAGCAGCGCCACGCCGAACTGGAGCGCAAGCTGGAAGAGGTGATTTCGGTTCGCAAGGCCGAGACGGCGGAAATGTCGGAACTGCGCATGCGCTTCGACAGCGTAGACAAGGAATATAAGCGCCTCCAGAAACAGTCCGAGCTTTCGCAGGCAAGGCTCGTTGAGACCCAGGAGCGCCTGATGAGCCTTGAGGCCGATCTGGACGAATTGGGCAACCGCCATGGCGCGGCGGCCGAGCGGTTCAGGACCGAAACCGAAACGCTCAAGACGAAGCTCGAAGCCGCAAACAGGAAGGCCTTGGCCGATGCGGAGGAGATCGCATCGCTCAAGTTGGAGGTTGGCGATGCGGTGTCCGCCGCCAATGTCGTCAGCGCGCAGCTTGCCTGCGCAAACGGCCAGATCGATGCGTTTCGCTCCTCAAGCGCTGCATTGACTTTCAAGCGCACCGGCCAGACAGGCGGCGAGACGATAACGCGCGGCCCGGTGTCGTATGACAGGGACCGGACGGCCAAGAAAGCAAAGAAGCCATTGGCCGAGACCAGCCGCACAGCCAAGCCCGAGAGCCGGGTCGTCCATCCGAGGAAAGAGCACGGCTAGAGCATTTCCAGCAAAAGTGTGAAGCGGTTTTGCGTCCGGAAATGCGGCCAAAACAATGGAGCGGTTTTACCGATTCGGTAACGACCAGAACCGCTCTAAGATTATACCGCCGCTCCACGCGGCGGCTTGCCTGCCTAGATCGGGCTTTTGTCGCGCAGTTCTCGCCGCAGGATTTTGCCGACCGGCGTCTTCGGCAACTCGGTGCGGAATTCGACGAAGCGCGGCCGCTTGTAGCCGGTCAGGTTCGCGCGGCAATAAGCGATAAGGTCCGCTTCCGTCAGGTTGGGGTCTTTCCTGACCACGAACAGCTTCGGCGCTTCGCCCGAATGCTCGTCGGGAACGCCGATGGCGGCGACCTCGAGCACGCCCGGATGCTGGGCCACCACCTCTTCCAGCTCATTTGGATAGACGTTGAAGCCGGAAACAAGGATCATGTCCTTCTTCCGGTCGACGATCTTGGTGAAGCCGGCCCTGTCCATGAAGCCGATATCGCCCGACTTGAAGAAACCGTCAGCCGTCATCACCTTGGCCGTCTCGTCGGGCCGGTTCCAGTAGCCGGCCATCACCTGCGGTCCCTTGATGCAGATTTCGCCGACCTCGCCCGGCGCCAGATCGTTGCCGTCATCGTCGCGGATGGCGATCTCGGTCGATGGCATGGGCAGCCCGATCGTGCCGGTGAAATCCGGTGACGAGCATTTGTTGGCTGTCGCCACCGGCGACGTTTCCGAAAGCCCGTAGCCTTCGGTGATGTGATTGCCGGTCAGTTGCTTCCAGCGGTCGGCCACGCCCTTCTGCACGGCCATGCCGCCGCCGAGGCTGAGGCGCAACGCGCTGAAGTCGAGCTTGCGGAATTCGTCATTGTTCATCAGCGCGTTGAACAGCGTGTTGAGGCCGGGAAAAATATGGATCGGCTGTTTCTGGAGTTCCTTGACGAAGCCTGGAATGTCGCGCGGGTTGGGGATCAGGATATTTTGCGCGCCCTGCTGCATGCCCATCAGCGCGTTCACCGTCAGCGCGAAGATGTGATAGAGCGGCAGCGGGCATATATAGGTCAGATGCGCCGGTTTCGGCTTGGCCGTGTAGGCATCCTCCACCCACAGCGCCAATTGCGCGACATTGGCGATTACGTTGCGGTGCAGCAGCGTCGCGCCCTTGGAAACGCCGGTGGTGCCGCCGGTATATTGCAGGAAGGCGATATCGTCGGCGGCCGCCTTGACCGGCTTGAAGGCCAGCGCCTCGCCCGCCTTCAGCGCGGCATTGAACTTTATATGTCCGGGCAGCGACCACGCCGGCACCAGCTTCTTGACGCGCCGCACGACGAGATTGACGATGGCGCCCTTCACCGCGCCCAAGAGGTCGCCCATCGAAGCGACGACGACATGCCTGATCGCCGTGTTGTGAACGACTGCCTGCAAGGTGGTGGCGAAGTTTTCCAGGATGACGATCGCTTCCGCGCCCGAATCCTTCAACTGGTGCTCAAGCTCGCGCGGCATATAGAGCGGATTGACGTTGACCACGACGTAGCCGGCGCGCAGGCAGGCCATCATCGCCACGGGATATTGCAGCACGTTCGGCATCATCAGCGCGACGCGCGCGCCTTTCGGCATGCCCGTGGATTGAAGCCATGCCGCGAAAGCGGACGACTGGCGCTCCATCTCGGCATAGGAAAGGCTTTTCCCCATGCAGGTGAAGGCGGGCTGGCCGGCGAACTGCTTGCATGCCTTCACCAGCAACTCGCCGATGGAATGGGTCGGCAACGCGCCGATCTCGGCCGGCATGTTCTTCGGATAGCTTGCCAGCCAGGGTTTCTGGAGTGGCTTCTCCGGAGCAGGTATTTTGGCGGCTCCGGCAAGCGCCTTTGGCACGGCTTTCACGGGGGCTTTCGCAGGTGCTTTCGCGGCGGTTTTAGCAACGCCAGCGGCCGGCTTTCCCGCAGATGCGGCGGTGTTGTTCGCCGCCGGCTTTTCGGGCGCCCGCTTCGCCTTTGCATTGCGGGGCGCGCCTTTGGCTGCGACAGGTTCGGCCGGCGTGGTCCTTGCCGCGTCCTTCGCCCGGTCAGGCTTGGCCGCGACTTTCTGCTTGCTCCGGGTTGCCGTTCCAGTCGCCTTTGCCACACGTTCCTCCCATGCCTGACATCCCATGCCTGACATCTATGTATTGGTTACTATCGGCGCGCTTGCAAGCCTCGCCCATGCGCCCGCGCCGCGCCACGGCAGGCGATTGCCGCGCGCGCAAGACCTCGCCTCGCAAGCGTCTTTTCAGCCGCGTCCTGTGCTTGCGCGGGATCGAGCGCTGCGGGTAAATAGTTCGAAAGGCGAAAAAAAGCGCGCTGATATATGAAGCATCGCCCGAATTTAGAATTTCATTTCAGAATTAGCATTCTGTAGAAATCCTTTTCGCTTTCCTTGGGGAATGCAAGCAGGGTGTTCCACTGTGTCTAAATTGGTGCTTATATGCGGCCTTATCCAGCCTGCTAGAGGGGCCTGGAATAATCAGGGAGTGTTCCATGAAAAAGAAACTGACTTTTGCGGCCGCGTTGCTGGCCGCAACCGTCATGGGCGGAATCGCCAATGCAAAGACGCTGGTTTACTGTGCGGAAGCTGCGCCGGAAGGTTTCGACCCCGCGCCCTACACGGCCGGCCAGACCTTCGACGCCTCGTCGCGTACCGCCTACAACCGCCTCGTCGAGTTCGAGCCCGGCAAGACCACCATCGCGCCCGGTCTCGCCGAAAGCTGGACGATTTCCGACGACGGCCTTCAATATACGTTCAAGCTTCGTCCGGGCGTCAAGTTCCAGACCACCGACTATTTCACGCCGACGCGCGACTTCAACGCCGACGACGTGGTCTTCTCCTTCGACCGCCAGGTCAACAAGGACGGCCCTTGGTTCCAGTACATTCCAGGCATCGCCTATCAGTATTACAACGACCAGTTCGGCACCAACATCACCAAGGTCGAGAAGGTCGACGACCTGACCGTGAAGTTCACGCTCAAGGACCCGGCGATCACCTTCATCCCGACGCTCGGCATGGATTTCGCTTCGATCATTTCCAAGGAATATGCCGACAAGCTCCAGGCCGACAAGACGCCTGAACTGCTCAACCAGAAGCCGGTCGGCACCGGTCCTTACATCTTCGTCGACTACCAGACCGACGCGGTCATCCGCTACAAGGCCAACCCGGACTACTGGGGCGGCAAGCAGAAGATCGACGACCTCGTCTTCGCCATCACCACCGACGCCTCCGTGCGCGCGCAGAAGCTGAAGGCCGGCGAATGCAACATCGCCTCCTATCCGGCTCCGGCCGACATTGCCGGCTTGCAGGCCGACCCGAACCTGAAGGTCGACGAGCAGGAAGGCCTGAATGTCGGCGCGCTGATGTACAACACCCAGCAGAAGCCGTTCGATGACGTGCGGGTGCGCAAGGCGCTCAATATGGCCATCAACAAGCAGGCGATCATCGATTCCGTGTTCGAGGGCGCCGGCCAGGTAGCCGTCAATCCGATCCCGCCGACCATGTGGTCCTACAACAAGGACGTCAAGGACGATCCGTACGATCCGGAAGCAGCCAAGAAGCTGCTCGACGAAGCCGGCGTCAAGGACCTGAAGATGAACGTCTGGGCCATGCCGGTGTCGCGCCCCTATATGCCCAATGCGCGCCGCACCGCCGAACTGATCCAGTCGGATTTCGCCAAGGTCGGCGTCACGGTCGAGATCGTCAGCTACGATTGGGGCGAATACCTCAAGCGCGCCTCGGCCGTCGATCATGACGGCGCCGTCATCGTCGGCTGGACCGGCGACAATGGCGATCCGGACAACTTCCTCTCGGTGCTGCTCAGCTGCTCCGCGGTCGGTTCCAACAACCGCGCCGAGTGGTGCAACAAGGACTTCGATGCGCTGATCAACAAGGCCAAGACGGTTTCCGACCAGGCCGAGCGCACCAAGCTCTACGAACAGGCGCAGGTCATCTTCAAGGAACAGGCGCCGTGGGCGACGCTTGCGCACTCCAAGGTGTTCATGCCCATGCAGAAGACCGTCACCGGCTTTGCAATGGATCCGCTCGGCATCCATCGCTTCGACGGCGTTGACATTGCCGAATAAGCACCGCTAAACGGGGCGGCGCCGCAAGGCGTCGCCCCCTTTTGGCTCAGTGGTATGCTCCGTTACATTCTCAACAAGATCGCCCTCATCATCCCGACCTTCATCGGGATCACCATTCTCGCGTTCGGCTTCGTCCGCATCCTGCCCGGCGATCCGGTGCTGGTGCTGGCCGGCGAGCGCGGTATTTCGCCCGAGCGCCATGCGGAGCTTTTGCACCAGTTCGGCTTCGACCTGCCTATCTGGCAACAATACTGGATTTACCTGTCCAATATCGCCCATGGCGATTTCGGCATTTCATTCACCACCAAGACGCCGGTTCTGCGCGACTTCCTCGTTCGCTTCCCGGCGACGCTGGAACTCGCCTTCTTCGCCATGATCTTTGCCATCATCCTCGGTGTTGGCCTGGGCATTCTCGCCGCCGTGCGCCGCGGTTCCTGGTTCGAGCAGCTGTCGATGGGAACCGCCCTGGTCGGCTATTCCATGCCCATCTTCTGGTGGGGCCTGCTGCTCATCATCCTGTTTTCGGGCATGTTGCACTGGACGCCGGTATCGGGCCGCATCGACCTTTTGTACTTCTTCAAACCGGTCACCGGCTTCATGACCGTCGATGCGCTGATCTCCGGCCAGAAGGGCGCGTTCCGCTCCGCGGTGTCGCACCTCATCTTGCCCACCATCGTGCTCGGCACCATTCCGCTCGCCGTCATCGCCCGGCAGACGCGCTCGGCCATGCTTGAAGTGCTGGGTGAGGATTATGTGCGCACCGCGCGCGCCAAGGGGCTGTCGCCCAGCCGCGTCATCGGCATTCATGCCTTTCGCAATGCGCTCATCCCGGTGGTCACCACCATCGGCCTTCAGATCGGCACGCTTATGGCCGGCGCGATCCTGACGGAAAGCATCTTCTCCTGGCCGGGCATCGGCAAATGGATGATCGACGCCATTTCCAAGCGCGACTATTTCACCGTTCAGGGCGGCCTTCTGCTCATCGCGCTCAGCGTCATGGCGGTGAACCTGATCGTCGACGTTCTCTATGCCGTCATCAACCCTCGCATCCGGGTGCAGTAAGATGACCAACGAAGCCCCCGCCGCCGCGGAAGCCGCCACCCTCGTCAAGTCCGAGGACGCGCGCCTGCAAAGGTTCAGCGAGTTCTGGTATTATTTCTCCATCAACAAGGGCGCGGTCGCCGGCCTGGTCGTCTTCGCGCTGCTGGTGCTGATGGCGATCTTCGCGCCGCTTTTGGCGCCCCATTCGCCTGACGACCAGTTTCGCCAAAGCTTCCTGACCCCGCCGGCCTGGCAGGATGGCGGCTCGTGGCAGTTCGTGCTCGGCACCGATGCAGTCGGCCGCGACATGCTTTCGCGCCTGATCTACGGCGCGCGTTTCTCGCTGGCGATCGGCTTCGTGGTGGTCATCACCGCGCTGGTTTCGGGCGTGATCCTCGGCCTTCTCGCCGGTTATTGCCGTGGCTGGGTCGACACGTTCATCATGCGCGTCATGGATATCATCCTGGCGTTCCCCTCGCTGCTGCTGGCGCTGGTGCTGGTCGCCATCCTCGGGCCGGGCCTGGTCAATGCCATGCTCGCCATCGCCTTCGTGTTGCAGCCGCATTTCGCCCGGCTGACCCGCGCCGCGGTGATGGCGGAAAAGAACCGCGAATATGTCGTCTCCGCCAAGGTGGCGGGCGCCGGTCACATCAGGCTGATGTTTTCCACCATCCTGCCCAATTGCCTCGCCCCGCTCATCGTGCAGGCGACGCTTTCCTTCTCCAACGCCATTCTGGAAGCGTCCGCGCTCGGCTTCCTCGGCATGGGCGCGCAGCCGCCGACCCCCGAATGGGGCACGATGCTGGCCGAGGCGCGCGAATTCATCCTGCGCGCCTGGTGGGTGGTGACCTTCCCCGGCCTCGCCATCCTCATCACCGTTTTCGCCATCAACCTGATCGGCGACGGCCTGCGCGATGCCCTCGACCCCAAGCTGAAGAGGTCGTGATGCGGGTTTCAGCGAATTTCTATCCTGACGACGTCGCGTACGTTGCGGGCGCCCAGCCGGTCTCCGGGCACTACCAGCCTGAAGCCGTCGGCAATGGGTTTTCCATCGACATCGGTGGCGATCATCATCGGCTTGTTGCCGAATTCGGGCGCGATTTCGCCGACCGAGAAATCGATGCGGTAGCCGTCGCGGCCGATGACGGCGAACACCTGGCGCAAATCGTCATGATGGCCGGTTTCAGCAATCGCGCCATTGGCCTTGAGAACGTCCCACAGCAACGCACCCTTGTAGTGTCCGTTAGACACGCCCTTAGCGGTCTGGAAGCGGGCGTCCTGCTCGATGCCAGGCAGCTTGGCGAGGCTTGCAGCCGAGATCGAAATCACAGCGCCCTTGGCCGAACTGATTTCGATGCCCTGGGCCGCCGCCGGCCCGGCGGCAGCAAGGCCCGGCGCCAGGGCAACAAGCAACGCCATTATAATCAATCTGTGCCCCACGGCAGCGCTCCCATCTATGTGTGCGGCAACCGTAAGGCACCGACATATCCGCTGCAATCCTTCTCCAGTCGCGCGATGCCGCTCGACGGGGCCGCTGAACGAAAGGGCCGCCGCCATGCCCCTTCTTGAAATCCGGAACCTCACCGTTTCATTCGACACTTCCACCGGCCCGTTCATGGCCGTTCAGGGCATCGACCTTTCCATCGAGCCGCGCGAAGTGCTGGCTATCGTCGGCGAAAGCGGTTCGGGCAAGTCGGTGTCGATGCTGGCGGTGATGGGGCTTTTGCCGAATACCGCGACCGTCAACGCCGATCGCATGACGTTCGACGGCATCGACCTCCTGAAGATCGACGCATCCGAGCGGCGCAAGATCATCGGCAAGGATATGTCGATGATCTTCCAGGAACCGGTCGCCAGCCTCAATCCGTGCTTCACCGTCGGCTTCCAGATCGAGGAAGTGCTGCGCTTTCATCTGGGCATGGGCCGCGCCGAACGCCGCGCCCGCGCCATCGAACTGATGACGCTGGTCGGCATTCCGGACCCGGCCGAGCGGCTGAATTCCTACCCGCACCAGATGTCCGGCGGGCAGAGCCAGCGCGTCATGATCGCAATCGCCATCGCCTGCAACCCCAAGCTCTTGATCGCCGACGAACCGACCACGGCGCTGGACGTCACCATCCAGAAGCAGATTCTCGACCTCTTGGTTTCGCTACAGGAAAAATACGGCATGGGCCTGATCATGATCACCCACAATATGGGCGTCGTGGCCGAGACCGCCGACCGCGTGATCGTGCAGTATAAGGGCCGCAAGATGGAGGAGGCCGACGTGTTGTCGCTGTTCGAGAACCCGAAGAGCAACTACACGCGCGCGCTTCTGTCGGCGCTGCCCGACAATGCCGTCGGCGACCGTCTGCCGACCATATCCGACATGCTGTTCGAGCCGGCTCCTTCCGTGGGAGGCGTCGCATGACCCGTGTTCTCGAAGGCAAGAACATTACGCGCGACTATCATGTCAGCGGTGGCCTGCTGCGGCCTGCCCGCACCGTCCATGCGGTGAAGGGCATCTCGTTCAGCGTCGACAAGGGCAAGACGCTGGCCATCGTCGGGGAATCGGGCTGCGGCAAGTCCACGCTGGCGCGCATCATCACGCTGATCGACCCGGCGACATCCGGCGAGTTGCTGATCGACGGCCACAAGGTGGATATCGCCAAGGAGAGCCTGTCGAAGGAAATGCGCCGCAAGGTGCAGATCGTCTTC
Organism: Mesorhizobium sp.; assembly: GCA_036500025.1. GTDB lineage: Bacteria > Pseudomonadota > Alphaproteobacteria > Rhizobiales > Rhizobiaceae > Mesorhizobium. The sequence goes on from DASYCS010000062.1 coordinate 10,538, forward strand.
CAAAACCCCTACGGGTCGCTCAACCCGCGCCAGAAGATCGGCGACGTTCTGGCCGAGCCGCTGAAGATCAACACCAACAAGCCGGCTGAAGAGCGGCGCGACCTTGCCATGGCGATGCTCAAGAAGGTCGGGCTGGAAGAAAAGCACTTCAACCGCTATCCGCACATGTTCTCCGGCGGCCAGCGCCAGCGCATCGCCATTGCGCGCGCGCTGATGCTGAACCCCAGCCTTCTGGTGCTGGACGAGCCGGTGTCGGCGCTCGATCTTTCGGTGCAGGCGCAGGTGCTGAACCTGCTGGCCGACCTGCAAGACGAGTTCCAGTTGACCTACGTGTTCATCAGCCACGACCTCTCGGTGGTGCGCTATATCGCCGATGACGTGATGGTGATGTATTTCGGCGAGGCGGTCGAATATGGCTCGCGCGACGAGGTCTTTGCCGATCCCAAGCACAGTTATACCAAGGCGCTGTTTGCCGCGACCCCGCGCGCCGATGTCGACAGCATCAGGGCCAGGCTGGCGCGCAAGCAGGCGGCGTAAGCTGCCTCTGCGCCGGAGCGTCGGGACCTGACAGGTTCGGCGCGCGGCTATGTCCTGCCGGACTTCAGCCCACATCCCACGACCAGGCATTCCAAAGCAGGTGCGGCGCGCCACATCCTGCCGGCCTTCCCCAGACCGCCAGGATGCGGCTTCCGTCGCGCTTGACGCTCGCCCCGTTCGTGGAATAAATATTTCACGACTATTCCGTTTGGTTCTTTTGTTCTGAAGCCCGTCCGGCTGTTTTCGGCGGCGGTCGGGGCGGGGTGGCCGGCTGCATTCCAATGAGGGTCTGGACATGACGATACGTTTTGGCTTGCTGGGCGCCGGCCGCATCGGCAAGGTTCACGCCCGCGCCATCGGCGCCAATCCGCAGGCGAAACTGGTGGCGGTGGCCGACGCGCTCGACAAGGCCGCGAAGGAAATTTCAACGGCCTACGGCGCCGAGGTGCGCACCATCGACGACATCGAGAAAGCCGCCGATATCGACGCCGTGGTGATCTGCACGCCGACCGACACCCATGCCGACCTGATCGAGCGCTTCGCCAGGGCAGGCAAGGCGATCTTCTGCGAAAAACCCATTCATCTGGATGCCAAGCGCGTCGAAAAATGCCTCGCCGTGGTGAAAAAGACCGGCGCGGTGCTGATGGTCGGCTTCAACCGCCGCTTCGATCCGCATTTCGCCGCCGTCAGGAAGGCCATCGACGAAGGCGCCATCGGCGCGGTCGAGATGGTGACGATCACCTCGCGCGATCCGGGCGCGCCGCCGGTCGATTATATCAAGCGGTCCGGCGGCATTTTCCGCGACATGACCATCCATGATTTCGACATGGCGCGCTT
>DASYCS010000063.1:0-4714 GCA_036500025.1 Mesorhizobium sp.
GTTGATGCCGCGTTATGCGGAGCTGATCTATAACGGCTTCTGGTTCTCGCCGGAGCGGCTGATGTTGCAGGCGATGATCGACAAGAGCCAGGAAGACGTCGAGGGCACGGTGCGGCTGAAGCTCTACAAGGGCAACGATCAGGTCCGCTTCGAGCTTTCCGCCTATGCGTTGAACCCCGACATCAAGGTCATCGCGCCGTGGCGCGACTGGACGTTCAAGTCGCGCACCGATTTGCTGAATTTCGCCGAACAGCACCAGATCCCGGTGCCGAAGGACAAGAAGGGCGACGCGCCGTTTTCGGTGGACGCCAATCTGCTGCACTCTTCCTCGGAAGGCAAAGTGCTGGAAGACCCGTGGAGCGAGCCGCCGGAATTCGTGCATCAGCGCACCATTTCGCCGATGGACGCACCCGATGAGGTCACCGAGATCGAGATCGAATTTTTGCGCGGCGACCCGATTGCCCTGAATGGCGAGAAAAAATCACCGGCTTCGATGCTGGCGGCGCTGAACGATCTTGGCCGCGACAATGGCATTGGCCGGCTCGACCTGGTGGAAAACCGCTTCGTCGGCATGAAGAGCCGCGGCGTCTATGAAACGCCGGGCGGCACCATCCTGCTGGCGGCGCATCGCGGCATCGAATCCATCACGCTCGATCGCGGCGCGGGGCATTTGAAGGACGAGTTGATGCCGCGTTATGCGGAGCTGATCTATAACGGCTTCTGGTTCTCGCCGGAGCGGCTGATGTTGCAGGCGATGATCGACAAGAGCCAGGAAGACGTCGAGGGCACGGTGCGGCTGAAGCTCTACAAGGGCAACGTCATCGTTACCGGGCGCAAGTCGGCGAAATCGCTCTACCGCAACGACCTCGTTACCTTCGAGGACGATCGCGGCGCCTACGACCAGAAGGACGCGGCAGGCTTCATCCGCCTCAACGCGCTGCGTCTGAGGACGCTGGCCGCGCGCAACCGGTCGAAGTGATGCAGCGTCGGCTTTGCTGACCGACTGCAAATAAAAAAGCCCGGCATTGCCGGGCTTTTTCGTCGGTGGGTATCGGTGTCAGTTGGCGATGCGGCGGGCGAATTCGGCCAGTGCCTTCTGGTAGACCGAGGCGCGGTTCCAGTCGTTCCAGACGCCGAAATTGGTTTCGCCCGGACCGTAGCCGCCGCCGGCGCTCCAGCCATGGCCGCGCAGGAAGTTGGCGGTGGAGGCCAGCACGTCGGCGCGCGAATGGATGAGGTCGCGGCGGCCGTCGCCGTCGAAGTCGACGGCATATTGCAGGTATTTGGAAGGCAGGAACTGGGTCTGGCCGAGTTCGCCGAAGCCGGCGCCCTTCATCTGGCTGGCCGAGATGTAGCCTTTCTGGGCGATTTCCAGCGCCGAATCCAGCTCGTTGGTGAAGTAGGCCGAGCGGCGGCAGTCATAGGCCAGCGTCGCCAGCGGGCCGAACACGCTCTTGTTGCCGGAATTGGCGCCGAACCCGGTTTCCATGCCCCAGATGGCGAGAACGACTTCAGGCTGCACGCCGTAACGCGCCTGGATTTTCTTCAGCAGGCCGGCTTGCGACTTCATGTAGCCCTTGGCCTTGCTGACATAGGAAGCGGGCGCGCGGCGCGCCAGGAACTGATCGACCGTGCCCCTGAAAGCCGCATGCTGGTTGCGGTCGATGCGGATGACGCCGGTATCGTAACGCACGCCGGCCAGCGGACCGGTGTCGATGCCGCGCGACTGGGCGTCGGCCTTGTAGGCAACGACCCATGCGGCGAAGCCGCTGGAATCCTTGCCGCATTTGCCGGCGGCTTCAGCGCCAGCGGTCGCCGCAAAGACGGCGGCAATCGCCGCCGCAAAAATCTTACCCTTGGCAAAAAATGCCATGCTTCTCTCCTGGTTGCCTGAATCATGCCCCTGAAGGCGAACTTGCCAGTGAAACGCCGGCTTGTCACCGTCGTTTTCGCGAACCCCGGCGCCCGCCAATCCATGGCGAACTTGCCCACGATCAAGGGATAATTGTGGCGAAAGCCTGATCTTTATGGCGAAGCGCGTTCAGACATGCACCTCGCCGAAATCCCCTTCGCCGGCATCGTCGGGCGCACGCAACGAGGCAAACAGCAGCCAGGCGAAGAACAAAAGGACGCCAGCCACGACCAGCCAGCCGGGAATCGGCCCGAAACCGGCATTGGTCAGCACTTCCTCCAGCGAATGGGCGAGCCTGAAGCCGGCGCCTTCATCCTGCAATCTCGGCGTCGATATTTTCAGTATCCAGGCCAGCAGCAGGATCAGGAACATCCAGATGTAGTTTCGCCGCAGCCGCCGCGAAAAGGCGTCGCCGTAGGAGATGAAGAATTTCGGCTCGCGCAGGCTCTGGCCGAGGATTTGCGTCCAGTTGGCGGAAAAGTCGGCGGCGGGCGAGAACACCTGCGCGAAGTAATGCCGTTCGAACTGGCGCACCCGGAAGCGATAGACGTCGAAGAAGCGATATCGGCGCGCCTCGATCATCAAGAGCAGGTAGACCAGCAGCATGGCGAACAGCAGAACGCCGTGATGGGCCGAAGCCGTCGACAGCGAAACCGACAGCAGGGCGGCGACGACCGTGATCGCCCAGTTGGTGGTGCGGTCGATGCGGTCGCGCCAGCCGGCCATGCGGGCCAGTTCGGCGCGGTAGTAGTGAACGCCGGCGGTCACCACTTCCGAATGGGTTTCGGGCAATGGCGAAGGCTGGATCTTTTTGTCCGTGTTTGCCATGACGCCCACCTCCATCGTTGCTCCACCTCTTCGATATAGGGCGGCTGCCGGCCACTGTCGTACGGCATTCTTGACTCTTTTGCGTTTTTCCTGTCTACAGCCCACGAAATTCCGCGACGAGTTTATCTCCGAGCAAGCCGACCGGGACGCCGAGGCCTTCGAGACAGGGCCAGGATCGATCCCGGAGGTCAACACCCGGCAGCGCTGTGCGCCCCCGGGTGCTTTTTGGCTTTGGGCTTTGCCCAATGGTTTGGCTGCTGGTTTTGCTTGGATGCCCGGCGCGAACGCATTACCTCTCGGGCATCGTCCTGATGCCTGGGAAAAGGGAAAACAATGTTCGAGAGCTTACAAGAGCGCCTTGGCTCCATCCTGAACGGCCTTACCGGCCGTGGCGCGTTGTCCGAAGCCGATGTGACGGCGGCGCTGCGCGAGGTGCGCCGCGCGCTGCTGGAAGCCGACGTGGCGCTCGAAGTGGTGCGCTCCTTCACCGACAAGGTGCGCGAGAAGGCCGTTGGCGCGGCGGTCGTCAAGTCGATCAAGCCCGGCCAGATGGTCGTCAAGATCGTCCATGACGAGCTGATTTCCATGCTGGGCGACGAAGGCGTCGCCATCGACCTCAATGCGCCGGCCCCGGTCGTCATCATGATGGTTGGCCTGCAAGGTTCCGGCAAGACCACCACCAGCGCCAAGATCGCCAAGCGCCTGACCGACCGCCAGAACAAGAAGGTTCTGATGGCGTCGCTCGATACGCGGCGTCCCGCCGCGCAGGAGCAGCTTCGCCAGCTTGGCGAACAGGTGAAGGTGGCGACGCTGCCGATCGTCGCCGGACAGACGCCGGTCGAGATCGCCAGGCGCGCCGTGCAGGCGGCCAAGCTCGGCGGCCACGACATCGTTATCCTCGACACCGCCGGCCGCACCCATATCGACGAGCCGCTGATGGTCGAGATGGCCGATATCAAGAAGGTATCGTCGCCGCACGAAATCCTGCTGGTCGCCGATTCGCTGACCGGCCAGGACGCCGTCAACCTTGCCAAGAATTTCGACGAGCGCGTCGGCATCACCGGCCTTGTCTTGACCCGCATGGACGGCGACGGCCGTGGCGGCGCGGCGCTTTCGATGCGCGCGGTGACCGGCAAGCCGATCAAGCTGATCGGCACCGGCGAAAAGATGGATGCGCTGGAGGAGTTCTACCCCAAGCGCATCGCCGACCGCATCCTCGGCATGGGCGATATCGTCTCGCTGGTCGAGAAGGCCGCCGAAAACATCGACGCCGAACAGGCGGCGGCGATGGCCAGGAAGATGCAGTCGGGCAAGTTCGACCTGAACGACCTTGCCGGCCAGTTGCAGCAAATGTCGAAAATGGGCGGCATGGGCGGCCTGATGAGCATGATGCCCGGCATGGGCAAGATGAAAGACCAGATGGCCGCCGCCGGGCTGGACGACAAGATGTTCGGCCGTCAGCTGGCCATCATCTCTTCGATGACCAGGGCCGAGCGCGCCAATCCTGATCTGCTGAAGCATTCGCGCAAGAAGCGCATCGCTGCCGGTTCCGGCACCGATGCCGCCGAAATCAACAAGCTGCTGAAGATGCATCGCGGCATGGCCGACATGATGAAGGCGATGGGCGGCAAGGGCAAGGGCGGTGGCCTGATGCGCGGCATGATGGGCGGGCTGGCCTCCAAGATGGGGCTTGGCGGCGGGATGCCCGGCATGGGCGGGATGCCCGATCTGTCGAAGATGGACCCCAAGCAGCTCGAAGCATTGAAGAAACAGGCCGAGGCGTCGGGATTCGGCGGCGGCATGGGCAAGGGATTGCCCGGCAGTTTGTCTGGTGGCCTGCCTGGCGGATTGCCGGGTCTTCCCGGCGGCATCAAGCTTCCCGGACTGGGTGGCGGACTGCCGCCAAGGGGCGGCAAGAAATGACGCCGCGCCTCGAAACCGAACGTCTCGTGCTGCGCGCCTTCGCGCCTGGCG
>DASYCS010000064.1:0-14137 GCA_036500025.1 Mesorhizobium sp.
ATGAAGAAGTCGACCAGCCATGTCGGCTGCCTCATCAGCCGAAGCATGTCGGTCGAGGCAAGAAGCCGGGCCAGCATGTCCGCCGCCACGATTGCCGCCACCAGATAATCGACCCAGAGGAACGACCGCGTTTCCTGAAGCAGCGGCGTCGCGATGAAAAAGGCGATGATGGCCAGATCGACGGCCGCGGCGGCAAGCTGGAACTTGAACGCCAGCGGACTGTTGCCGTGATAGAGCTTGCGCAGCGCATCCCGCAGCCGCGCCATGGCCGAACTGTCCTGCGGAGCCGTCGTTTCTTCAGCCTTCATGTCACCGCGATAGCGCCCACCGCGTCTGCCGTCCAGTGCAGCCGGGGCGCGGCGCGCTCAAACCAGTTCCACTTCCACCACGCCCGGCACCGCCCGCATGGCCGACGCCACCTGCGGCGAGATGCGGTAACGGTTGGGCAGTTCGATCTCGACCTCGCCCTGCGCGGCGTCCTTCAGCACGATAATGCTGACCTGTCCCTCGCCTTTCGTGCCCAGCTGGCCGGCAAGCGTGCCAAGCGGCGCGGCATCGCGCACGAAGATGCGCAGCGCGGTTTGCACGCGGCTCGCTTCCTCTTCCAGTGACTGCACGCCATTGATGCGCAGATTGATGCCCTCGGGCCGATCCTCCGCCGTAACCGTGATCACCACAGAGCGGCCCGCTTCCAACAGGTCACGAAACTGCGCCAGAGCCTCGGAGAAGAGCACCGCCTCATACTGGCCGGTCGTGTCGGAAAAGGTCACGACGCCCATCTTGTTGCCGGTGCGCGTCTTGCGCTCCTGCTTCGATGTAACCGTCCCGGCCAGCCGTCCGGCCGAAGCGCCACGTTTCACGGCGGCGGAAAATTCGCCCCAGTTCTGCACCCGCATTTTTTCCAGCGCCGCCTTATACTCGTCGAGCGGATGCGCCGACAGGTAAAAGCCGACGATCTGGAATTCGCGGTGCAGCCTGTCGGCGGCAAGCCACGCATCCACCGCCGGCAGGTTGAGCGCCTGCGACTGGCTGCCGAGCGACGCGCCGAAAATGTCGTGCTGCCCGGAAATGGCGTTCTGCTGGGCAAGTGCTGCAAGCCCCATCATCCGCTCGACCCCCGCCATCATCGAGGCGCGGTCGTAGCCGAAGCAATCCAGCGCGCCGGCGGTAATCAGGCTTTCGAAGACGCGCTTGCCGGCGATCTTCGGATCGATCCGCTCGCAGAAATCGGCAAGGCTCTTGAACGGCCCGTCCTTGCGCTTTTCCACGATATGCTCGACCGCCGCGTCGCCGACGCCTTTCAGCGCGGCCAGCGAATAGAAGATGCGGTTTTCGCCAACCTCGAAGGCGCGGAAGCTGGTCATCACCGAGGGCGCCACCACGTCGATGCCTAGCCGCAGCGCATCCTGCCGGAAATCGGCCAGCTTGTCGGTATTGCCCATGTCCAGCGTCATCGACGCGGCCAGGAACTCGACCGGATAATGCGCCTTGAGGTAGGCCGTCTGGTAGGAAACGACCGCATAGGCGGCGGCGTGCGATTTGTTGAAGCCGTAATCGGCGAACTTCGCCAGAAGGTCGAAGATGAAGTCGGCCTGCGGCTTGCCGACGCCGCGCTCCACCGCCCCCGAAACGAAGCGTTCGCGCTGCTTGTCCATCTCGGCGCGGATCTTCTTGCCCATGGCGCGGCGCAGCAAGTCTGCCTCGCCCAGCGAATAGCCGGAAAGCTCCTGCGCGATCTGCATCACCTGTTCCTGATAGACGATGACGCCCTGTGTCTCCTTCACCAGATGGTCGATCTTGGGGTGGATCGAAGCCAGTTCCTCTTCGCCATGCTTTCTGGCGTTGTAGGTCGGAATATTCTCCATCGGGCCGGGCCGGTAGAGCGCCACCAGCGCGATGATGTCTTCGATGCAGTCCGGCTTCATGCCGAGCAGCGCCTTGCGCATGCCCGCACTTTCCACCTGGAACACGCCCACCACCTCGCCCCGCGACAGCATGGCGTAGGTCTTCTCGTCATCCAGCGGAATATGCGCCAGGTCGATCTCGATGCCCCGCCGCGCGATCAGCTTGACGGCGGTGTTCAGCACGGTCAGCGTTTTCAGGCCGAGGAAGTCGAACTTCACCAGTCCGGCCTGCTCGACATATTTCATGTTGAACTGGGTGACCGGCATGTCCGAGCGCTGGTCGCGGTACATCGGCACCAGTTCGGAAAGCGGCCTGTCGCCGATGACGATGCCCGCCGCATGCGTCGAGGCATGGCGGTAAAGCCCTTCCAGCTTTTGCGCCATGTCGAGCAGCGTCTGCACGATCGGTTCTTTTTCGGCTTCTTCGGCAAAGCGCGGCTCGCCCTCGATGGCTTGGCCGAGCGACACGGGATGCGCCGGGTTCTGCGGCACCATCTTGCACAGCCGATCGACCTGGCCATAGGGCATTTGGAGTACGCGACCTACGTCGCGGAGGACCGCGCGTGCTTGCAGCGTTCCGAAAGTGATGATCTGGCCGACCTGATCGCGTCCATAGCGGCCCTGCACGTAGCGGATCACCTCTTCACGCCGGTCCTGGCAGAAATCGATGTCGAAGTCGGGCATCGAAACGCGCTCGGGGTTGAGGAAGCGCTCGAACAGCAGCGAGAAACGCAGCGGATCGATATCGGTGATGGTCAGCGCATAAGCGACCAGCGATCCTGCGCCCGAACCGCGCCCCGGCCCCACCGGAATGCCCTGCGCCTTCGCCCATTTGATGAAGTCCGCCACGATCAGGAAGTAGCCGGGGAACTTCATCCGCTCGATGATGCCGAGTTCGAAGGCCAGCCTCTCGCGGTATTCCTCGACGGTATGGCCGGGCGTCACTCCGTGAATTGCCACACGCGCGTCAAGCCCTTCCCATGCCTGGCGGGCAAGCTCCTCCGCCTCCGCCTTGACGGCGGCATCGGCATCGGCGACCTCGCCACCGGTAAAGCGCGGCAGGATCGGATTGCGGTTTTTCGGATAATACGAGCAGCGCATCGCAATCTCGACCGTATTGTCGATGGCTTCCGGCAAATCGGCGAATAATTTCGCCATTTCCGCCTGGCTTTTGAGGAAATTGTCCGGCGACAGGCGGCGGCGATTGTCGGCGGCAACCACCGAGCCTTCGGCAATCGCAATCAGCGCGTCATGCGCCTCGTAATCCTCGCGCGCGGAGAAAAACGCTTCGTTGGTGGCGACCAGCGGCAGTTCGTGGCTGTAGGCGAGATCGATGGAAACCTGCTCGATGGCGCGGTCATAGGCGCCGACGCGCTCCAGTTCGACATATAGCCCGTCGCCGAACAGTCCTTTCAGGGCAAGAAGCCGCGTTTCCGCCAGATCGCGGCGATCCTCGCGGATGGCGTTGCCGATCGGCCCGCGCGGTCCGCCGCTCAGGCAGATCAGCCCCTCGCAATGGCCAGCCATCATGTCGGTGCTCAGATGAACCGGCTCGCCGGGCGGCGTTTCCAGATAGACGCGGCTGACCATGCGCACGAGGCTGGCGTAGCCTGCCTGCGTCGCCGCTATCAAAACGACCGGCCGCATCTCCGGCCCTTGCTTGCGCCGGTCACGCTGGCCATCGCTGTTCTCGCCTGAAAAGGCGAGATCGACCTGGCAGCCGATGATCGGCTGGATGCCGTCCTTGACCGCCTTCTGCGCGAATTCCAGTGCGCCGAACAGGTTATTCGTATCGGTGACGGCAATCGCCGGCGCTTCGTCCTTCACCGCATGCGCGACGACCTTCGGCAGTTGCAGCGCGCCTTCCAGCAGCGAATAGGCCGAATGGACGCGCAAATGGATGAACGGCCGCGCGGAAGGCTCTGGCCTTGCCGCCTGCAACATCGCCTCGCGCCTCAGCGGGTCACGAGGAAGTCTGTCGTCTGCCATGGTTTCGCGCCGCTCAACAAAGACTCATAAGATAGGTGTGGCGGCCATTGTCTGAAACGGCGGCGCGCCCGTCCAGTAAAATGGACCGGCAGTCATATTTGGCTGTGCGTTACGCGCAGGCGGCAGGCCTCAGGCAAATTCCATGATGACCGCATCGACCGCCAGGCTGTCGCCGGCTTTGGCGTTCAGCTTGGACACGGTCAGATCGCGTTCGGCGCGCAGCACGTTTTCCATCTTCATCGCCTCGACCACGGCAAGCGTGTCCCCCGCCTTGACCTCCTGGCCTTCGGCAACGCCAATCGAGACCACCAGCCCCGGCATCGGGCACAAAAGCAGCTTCGACGTATCGGGCGCGACCTTTTCCGGCATCAGCTTTTCGAGCGCGGCGGTGCGCGGCAGCATGGTCAGGGCGGAAACCGCCATGCCCTTCCACGCCATGCGAAGGCCGTTTGGCAGCGTCCGCAATTGCGCCACCACCGTGCGCCCGCCGACCGTGCCGCGCCAGATCGCATCGCCCGGCCGCCAATCGGATGCGACGGTCAACGGCTTGCCGCCCTCGATCGACAGGTCGACTTCCATCGGGATCGAAATCATGCCGTCGAGGATTTCGGCCGACAGGTAATCATTGCCGATCTTCACCACCCACTCGCGTTTCAACGCGCCCGAATGCGGCGCGAGCCGCCCGCCAAGACGATCCAGCCTGTCGCGCCGCAGCAGTTCGACCGAGACCGCGATTGCGGCAAGAACCGCCTTCTCGTCGTCATTGGCAACGACAGGCGTAAACCCGTCTGGATATTCCTCGGCGATGAAGGCGGTCGAAAGCCGCCCTTCGCGCCAGCGCGGATGCTGCATCAGCGCCGAAAGGAACGGGATATTATGTTCGATGCCGTCCACCACGAAGCTGTCGAGCGCCTCCGACATGGCGTCAATGGCGGCAAGCCGCGTCGGCGCCCAGGTGCATAGCTTGGCCAGCATCGGATCGTAGAACATCGAGATTTCCGATCCTTCCGTCACGCCGGTATCGTTGCGAATGACGATATCGCCGATTTTTCCCTCTTCCGGCGGGCGGTAACGCGTCAGCCGGCCGATCGACGGCAGGAAGTTGCGATATGGATCCTCGGCATAGAGCCGGCTTTCCACCGCCCAGCCGTTCAGCTTGACATCGCCTTGGCCTATGGAAAGTTTTTCACCGGCGGCGATACGGATCATCTGCTCGACCAGGTCGATGCCTGTGATGAGTTCCGTCACCGGATGCTCGACCTGCAAACGCGTATTCATTTCAAGGAAATAGAAGTTTTTCTGCGCATCGACGATGAATTCGACGGTGCCGGCGCTCTGGTAATCGACGGCCTTGGACAGCGCCACCGCCTGCTCGCCCATTGCCTTTCGCGTCGCCGCGTCGAGAAACGGCGACGGCGCTTCCTCGACGACCTTCTGGTTGCGGCGCTGGATCGAGCATTCGCGCTCGCCCAGATAGATGCAATTGCCATGGGCGTCGCCCAGCACCTGGATTTCGATATGGCGCGGATCGACCACGAATTTCTCGATGAAGACGCGGTCGTCGCCAAACGAGTTCTTCGCTTCCGAGCGCGCTCGGTCAAAGCCGTCACGCACTTCCGCTTCGCTCCAGGCAATGCGCATGCCCTTGCCGCCGCCGCCGGCGGAAGCCTTGATCATCACCGGATAGCCGATTTCACCGGCGATCTTCTCGGCATGGTCGGCATCTTCGATGACGCCGAGATATCCCGGAACCGTCGATACCTTGGCGGCATTGGCGAACTTCTTGGATTCGATCTTGTCGCCCATCGCACGGATGGCCTTCGGCTTCGGCCCGATGAAGACGATGCCCTCGGCTTCCAGCGCCTCGCAGAAGGCGGCCCGTTCCGAGAGAAATCCGTAGCCGGGGTGGACGGCCTCGGCTCCGGTCGCCTTGCAGGCGGCAATGATTTTCTCGGGCAGCAGATAACTCTGCGCCGCCGGCGCCGGCCCGATATGCACCGCCTCGTCGGCCATCTCCACATGCACCGCATCGCGATCCGCATCGGAGTAGACCGCGACGGTCCCGATGCCCATCTTGCGGGCGGTCTTGATGATGCGGCAGGCGATTTCACCGCGATTGGCGATCAGAATCTTGGAAAACATGCTGGGCTTTGTCCTTGTAAGCGCCAGTCCTTGTATGGAATCCCGCAACGCTGCTCAAGCAGGCAAAACAACATCTGCACCGTCCGCGTCGCGGCGGCCGGAAAACATGCCGCAAACCGGCTTTCCGCCGCCGCGCTTGCCTGATAGCCTCGCCGGGATAAAAACCTTTCCCAAAATTTGATCATCGAATCGCCTGGAGAACCTGCTCTATGAAAACACGAGCCGCCATCGCCGTCGGGGCTGGAAAGCCGCTTGAGATCATGGAGGTCGATCTTGAAGGCCCGCGCGAAGGCGAGGTGCTGGTCGAAATCAAGGCGACGGGCATCTGCCACACCGACGAATTCACTTTGTCGGGCGCCGATCCGGAGGGCATTTTTCCAGCCATCCTCGGCCATGAAGGCGCGGGCGTGGTGGTCGATGTCGGCAAGGGCGTAACCAGCGTCAAGAAAGGCGATCACGTCATTCCGCTCTATACGCCGGAATGCCGCCAGTGCCCCTCCTGCCTGTCGCGCAAGACCAATCTTTGCACCGCCATTCGCGCCACGCAGGGCCAGGGCCTGATGCCCGACGGTTCCAGCCGCTTCTCCATCGGCAAGGACAAGATTTTCCACTACATGGGCTGTTCGACCTTCTCGAACTTCACCGTCCTGCCCGAGATCGCGGTTGCCAAGGTCAATCCGGACGCGCCCTTCGACAAGATTTGCTACATCGGCTGCGGCGTAACCACCGGCGTCGGCGCGGTCATCAACACGGCCAAGGTCGAGATCGGTGCGACGGCGGTGGTGTTCGGACTTGGCGGCATCGGCCTCAACGTCATCCAGGGGCTTAGGCTGGCGGGCGCCGACATGATCATCGGCGTCGATTTGAACAATGACAAGAAAGCCTGGGGCGAGCGCTTCGGCATGACGCATTTCGTCAATCCGAAGGAAATCGACGGCGATATCGTTCCTTACTTGGTCAACATGACCAAGCGCGGCGCGGACCAGATCGGCGGCGCCGACTATACTTTCGACTGCACCGGCAACACCAAGGTCATGCGCCAGGCGCTCGAATCGTCCCATCGCGGCTGGGGCAAGTCGGTCGTCATCGGCGTGGCGGGTGCCGGCCAGGAAATCTCGACGCGGCCGTTCCAGCTGGTCACCGGGCGCACATGGATGGGCACCGCCTTCGGCGGCGCGCGTGGCCGCACCGACGTGCCGAAAATCGTCGACTGGTACATGGACGGCAAGATCGAGATCGACCCGATGATCACCCACACGCTCAAGCTGGAAGACATCAACAAGGGCTTTGACCTGATGCATGCCGGAGAGAGCATCCGCAGCGTCGTGGTATACTGAACGGCGATCCCGCGACCTGGGCCACGAAGAAGCCCAGGCGCCGCCTGCCTGAATGAATGCAACGCCGGCTCCCGCTTCGGAAACACCGATGACCCTGCCCGCAATCCTCGTCGATGCCGATGCCTGTCCGGTCAAAGCGGAAATCGAGAAGGTGGCCGCGCGCCATGGCATCGCCGTCACCTTCGTTTCCAATGGCGGCCTGCGCCCATCGCGCGATCCGATGATCCGCAATGTCGTCGTATCCAAGGGCGCCGACGCGGCTGACGACTGGATCGTCGAAAACGCCAGGTCCAACGACATCGTGGTGACGGCGGATATCCCGCTGGCGGCGCGCGCCGTGGCGCTCGGCGCGCATGTGTTGGGACCGAGCGGCCGTCCGTTCACGCCGGAAACCATCGGCATGGCCGTGGCGATGCGCGATCTCAAGCAGCATTTGCGCGAAACCGGCGAAAGCAAGGGCTACAACGCCGGCTTTTCGCCCCAGGACCGGTCGCGATTCCTTGGCGAACTCGACCGCATCTTGCGGCGCGCCATCAATTCCGCCAAAGCTCCATGATGGCCACCGGCAAACCGACCGAAAAGAAACTGCTGCACCGCCACATGCAGTTCGCCATATCGGCCTGCATCGGCGTCGTCGTGCTTTTTATCGCGCTGTTTTTTCGCGCGCCGCTCGCCTATTCCATCGGCGCAAACGCGTTCTTTGTATCTTATATCTGGCTTGTGCTGGTGCAGATGCCATCGCTCAGCGCCAGCTATCTCAGCCACAATGCGCGCGCCACCGACCAGCCGGTGGCAATCATCTTCGCGGTGACGCTGGTGGTTGTCGGCGTCGCCACCGTGTCGTTGTTCCTGCTGATCAACAGCAAGGAAAATACGGGCCTGTTTGCCTTGATATTTGCGCTGGCCTCCATTCCGCTCGGCTGGTTCACCATCCATGCCATGACCGCCCTACATTACGCCCATATCTACTGGATGGATGACGCCGGCGACGGCTCGGGCAGCAGGCCGGCCAGGAAGCTGCCGGTTGGCGGCTTGAGCTTTCCCGACACGGAACGGCCGCAAGGCTGGGACTTCCTGTACTTCGCAACCGTGATCGGCATGACCGCGCAGACCGCCGACACCGGCATCACGACCACCCAGATGCGGCGGATCGTGCTTCTCCATTCGGTCGTGTCGTTTTTCTTCAATACGGTGATCGTCGCCGCCGCCGTGAACCTTGCAGTCAGCCTGGGCGGCTGACCTGCCGATCACGCCGTCGCAAAAATTCGTGAGCGCGATGAAACATCCAAGCCGCGGCCACCGTACTGCGGTAAGAGGCACCTGACGACACGATCAGCGAGAAGACATGGAATCCATTGCCCGAGCCGAAACCGACATACCGCAGACCGCCCCCGGCAAGACCGGACCGGTGATCTATCGGCACTCGCGCTGGACAAGGCTGACCCATTGGCTTTGGGCGATCGCACTGTTTTTCCTGCTGCTTAGCGGGCTACAGATATTCAACGCCCGGCCACAGCTCTATGTCGGGCAGGAATCCGGCTTCGCTTACAACAACACCATCCTCCAGATCGGCGCGGAAAATACCGATGCCGGCCCGCGCGGCTTTACGGAAATCTTCGGCAAGCGCTTCGACACCACCGGCGTGCTTGGCTGGTCGGGCCCGGCAGGCCAGGAAAGCGCCAAGGCTTTCCCGTCCTGGGCAACCATCCCCTCCTATTACGACCTCGGAACGGCTCGCGTCGTGCATTTCTTCTTTGCCTGGACATTGAGCGCGACGTTGCTGCTATGGCTGGCGGCCAGCCTGATCAACGGCCATCTGCGCCGCGACCTCGCCCCGCGCGCCGACGACATACGCCGGCTGCCGCGCGATATCGCCGACCACGCCCGGCTGAAATTTCACCATGTCCGCGAATACAACACGCTACAGAAACTGGCCTATGGCGGCGTGCTGTTTGTGGCTTTGCCGCTGATGGTCCTGACCGGGCTGACCATGTCGCCCAGCATGAACACCGTGCTGCCGTTCCTGCCGGAAGTTTTCGGTGGCAGGCAAACCGCGCGCACCATCCATTTCGGTATCATGGCGCTGCTGGTGCTGTTCTTCATCGTCCACATGCTGATGATCCTCGCCGCCGGCCCGATCAACGAACTGCGGTCCATCATAACTGGCTGGTATCGCACCGATCCGCCGTCGAACGACCATCCGGACGAAAGGTCCTGAAATGGCGAAGTTCCAGCTCAACCGCAGGAAATTCCTCACCGCCTCCAGCCTTGGCCTGTCGGGCCTGGTGCTTTCGGGCTGCGATGCCTTCGACAGCCAGCTCGGCCTTGGCGATGGCCTGCGCAGTTTTCTCGAAGGCGCCAACGACCTGACCCATGCGACGCAGCGCCTGCTCACCGGGCGCGATTCGCTGGCGCATGAATTCACCGAGGCCGACATTCGCCAGCCGATGCGGCCGAACGGCGTCACCGCACCCGAGGATGAGACGTATAAGAGCCTGCTCGCCAATGACTTTGCCGACTGGCGGCTGGAAGTTTCGGGGCTGGTCGAAAAGCCGCTTTCGCTCAGCCGCGATCAGCTTACCGCCATGCCTAGCCGCACCCAGATCACCCGGCACGACTGCGTCGAAGGCTGGAGTTGCATCGCCAAATGGACCGGCACGCCGCTGGCGCTGGTTCTGGACCAGGCCGTGGTCAAGCCGCAGGCCCGCTACGTCCTGTTCCATTGCCTCGATACGATCGACCGCGATTTGTCCGGCGACATCAAATATTACGAGAGCATCGACCTCGTCGACGCCCGCCACCCGCAGACGATCCTCGCCTATGGTGTGAACGGCAAGCCGTTGCCGGTGGAAAACGGCGCCCCACTGCGCTTGCGCGTCGAGCGGCAGCTTGGCTACAAGATGCCGAAATATGTCCACAAGATCGAGCTTGTCGATGGCTTCGCCAATTTCGGCGGCGGACGCGGCGGCTACTGGGAAGATAATGGCTACGACTGGTACGGCGGCATCTGAGCGCGCCGGGACAGACTTCCGATTGGCGATTTACTTCCTTTTGATTTCAATGGCTTGAGATAAATCCCGCACCTGAACCTTGTGGTTGCGGGCGCCCTCGGCCATGTTTGCCGGGCCGGATCGATCAAACCGCGCAAGCCCCGGCAACCATCATGCAACCATCAAAAGGAGGTGTATCGGGTGTCCGACACCACGAATATTTTTGAACAAATCCCCGACAACGACACGTTCGGCGGACGTTTTTCTCGAGCCCGCGACGCCATCGGCCTCAGTACCAGGGAACTGGCCTGGCGGCTCGGCGTAAAGACGGCGACCATCAATGCCTGGGAGACGGACCGCTCCCAACCTGGCTCGCGTCGTTTGGCGCTGCTGTCGGGCCTTCTCGGCGTCAGCCTGTCCTGGCTTCTGCATGGCGTCGGCCTCGGCCCGATGGAGACCGAGACGGCCGAATCGGATGAGGCTTTCGGCAATCGGCTGGCCAGGCTGAAGACCCTTCATCTCGAAACCGGGCAGCTCATCCTCCAGATTCAAGGCGATCTCGACCGGCTATCCGCTGTACCGGCCCGCTGACAGGCCTGAAATCCGAACAGCCACAAAAAATCGCGGCGGCAATGTCGCGCCTAGGTGACAAAGAGTCGCCGCTGGGCTAAAGACAGCACGTCGAGGGTTTTCACGAACCCTGCCGTTTGCGGGAGAGAGCAGCGAAAGCTGCCGCCGAAGGGGAAATCGCCCGAAATCTCTCAGGCAAAAGAACCGTAGCCGGTAAGACACTCTGGAAAGTCGGGGCGTAAATGTCCCGCGCCGAAGGTGTAAGCGCAGCCGGAAAAGCTTCCGGCAGCGCCAGTCTCTCAGGCTTCAGACAGAGGGGCACGGACAGGTCGCCAGTTGCGGCCGGCTGCGTGCTTTTCTGGAGAAGTCATGACGGACGACCAAACCAAACACCTCCCCCTGGAAGACCTGCACAAGGCCGCCGGCGCGAAATTCGGCGCCTTTGCCGGCTGGTCCATGCCGCTGACCTATCCGGCAGGCGTGATGAAGGAACACCTTCATACCCGCGAACAGGCTGGGCTGTTCGACATTTCCCACATGAAACTGTTCGAGATCGGCGGGGCCGATGCGGTGGCCTTTCTCAACCGCGCCTGTCCGCTCGACGTGGCCGCGCTTGCCATTTCCCAGTCGAAATACACACTGCTTCTCGACGAACAGGCCGGCATTCTGGACGACATGATCGTCACGCGGCTTGGCGAACAGCGTTTCATGGTCGTCGCCAATGCCGGCAACGCCACCGCCGACGAGGCGCATCTGCGCGCAGTCGCCGCTGATTTCGATGTGCGGATCAACCCGCTCGACCGGGTATTCCTTGCGGTCCAGGGGCCTCAGGCGCAGGCGGCACTTTCCCGCGCCGGCGTCGAAACCGGTTCGCTGCTGTTCATGCACGGATATGAGCCGCGCAAGCAATGGTTCCTGACCCGCTCCGGCTATACCGGCGAGGACGGCTTCGAGATCGGCCTGCCGGAGGCCGACGCGCGCATGCTGCTTTCAAGGCTGCTCGATGACGAACGCGTTCAATGGGTGGGCCTTGCCGCGCGCGATAGTTTGCGGCTGGAAGCCGGCCTTTGCCTGCATGGCCAGGACATCACGCCCGGCAATAATCCAGCCGATGCCGGCCTGATATGGGCCATTCCCAAGGAAATCCGCGCTAGCGGCAATTTCATCGGCGCTGCCGCCCTGCGCAATGCGATCGCACGCGGCCCGGTTCAAAAACGCGTCGGCCTGAAGCCGGATGGCCGCCAGCCTGTGCGCGCGGGCACGCAGCTTTTCGACGCCGCAGGCAACCTCGCCGGCCACGTCACCTCCGGCGGCTTCGGCCCATCGGCAGGCCATCCCGTCGCCATGGGCTACGTCACCGCATCGCTGGCCGCCCCCGGTTCAAAACTGTTTGCCGACGTGCGCGGCACAAGAATTCCAACCGATATCCACCCCCTGCCCTTCACGCCCCATCGCTACCACAAAGGATGATTTCCATGGCTGCAACCTATTTCACGGAAGACCACGAATGGCTGCGCGTCGAAGGCGGCGTCGCCACCATCGGCATCACCGGCTACGCGCAGGAACAGCTTGGCGACCTCGTCTTCGTCGAACTGCCGGAGGTCGGCAAGAAGCTGTCCAAGGGCGACACCGCCGTGGTGGTCGAATCGGTCAAGGCGGCGTCGGATGTCTATGCCCCCGTCGATGGCGAGATCACCGAAGCAAACGAGGCGCTGTCGTCCGACCCCGCGCTGGTCAATTCCGCGCCTACTGGCGAAGGCTGGCTTTGGAAGATGAAACTTTCAAACGAAAGCCAGCTCGAAGGCCTCATGGACGAGGCCGCCTACGCAAAGCATATCGGCTGATTGTCAGGACACGAACAATGACGACCGCTCCCCATTTTTCCACCCGCCATATCGGCCCCGGCCTGGCCGATACACGCGCCATGCTGGCCACGCTCGGCGTCCCCTCCGTGGAAACGCTGATATCGCAGGCCGTGCCGAAATCGATCCGGCTCGATCGCCCGCTCGACCTGCCGGCCCCGGCAGGCGAAGCCGAGGCGCTGGCCGAACTGGCGGCCGTCATGAGCCGGAACACGGTACTGAAAAGCTTCATCGGCGCCGGCTATCATGGCGTTGAAGTCCCCCCGGTCATTCAGCGCAACCTGTTTGAAAACCCAGCCTGGTACACCGCCTATACGCCCTATCAGGCCGAGATCAGCCAGGGCAGGCTGGAATTGCTGTTCCATTTCCAGACGCTGGTGGCGGAACTGACGGGCCTGCCCGTCGCTTCCGCCTCCCTGCTGGACGAAGCGACCGCCGTGGCCGAGGCCGTCGGCATCGCCGTGCGCCACCACCGCGACAAGCGTTCGAAGATCGCGCTTGCCGGCACGCCGCATCCGCAGACACTCGATGTATTGCACACCCGCGCTGAACCGCTCGGCATCAAGATCGATGGCGAAACCATCGACGAGAACACCGCCGCCCTGCTGGTGTCCTGGCCGGACACGTTTGGCGTCTACGGCGACCATAAGGCGGCAATCGAAAAGGCCCGCGCTTCCGGGGCGCTCGTCATCTTCATTGCCGATCCGCTTGGCCTGACCCTGACCGACGCGCCGGCAAAGCTTGGCGCCGACATCGCCGTTGGCCCGATGCAGCGCTTCGGCGTGCCGATGGGTTTTGGCGGGCCGCACGCCGCCTATTGCGCCGTTTCCGACAAGCTTACCCGGCTGATGCCGGGCCGCCTCGTCGGCCAATCCAATGACAGCAAGGGCCGTCCCGGCTACCGCCTCGCCCTGCAAACACGCGAACAACAGATCCGCCGCGACAAGGCGACCTCCAACATCTGCACCGCGCAGGCGCTGCTTGCCAACATGGCCACGGCCTACGCAATCTGGCACGGCCCGGCCGGCTTGCAGGCGATTGCCGCGCGCATCCACGCGATGGCCGGCCGCCTTGCCGACGGCCTGGACGCCGCCGGCCTGAAGCTTATCGGCTCGCGCCGCTTCGACACGGTGACGGTCGAGACCAAAGGCAAGGCCGGGGAAATCGCCGCCGCCGCCGAAAAATCCGGCCGCTTGCTGCGCATCGTCGATGCCGACCACATCGGCATCGCCTTCGATGAAACCTCAACCGAGGCCGACCTTCAGGCGATCGCCGCGCTGTTCGGCGCCAGGATCGCCAATGACACCACCGGCAAAATGCCAGGAAAACCGCGCGAAAAAGAA